>JAUXJX010000400.1 GCA_030624545.1 Bacteroidota bacterium
AGTTTCTGCAAGAGACCATTTTCAAGAATTACCATGCCGCTCGCGAATTCTCGGACCTGACCCCCCTCGATGGGATTCTCACTACCTATCCTATCAACCCGCGTAGCCAATATGCAAGTCACAAGACCGCCTTTCTGATAGGTGATGCCAGACAAACTCTTGAGCCTTTTACCGGCCAGGGAATCTATTTTGCCCTTCTAGACGGCATTGGGGCAGCGGCTAAAATCCTTCGTCAATTTGATCATAATCATCGGTCCGCCTGGCCTAGATCAAAGAGCAGGTTCTGGGTAAATCGCATCTATTCATCCGTCCTGCGACGGTCCAGGCTGGCGGAATATTTGATTGACATTGGCGCCAGGAATCCTTATTTGGTGCCTCTTGCCGTTAGACCCGTATTAGGTAGAATTGTTGGTTAAGATCGATGTGATCAAAATTTGGAGGACGCTGTGAAGATTTTTCTCAAATTCCTATTGTTGGTCATCGTGCTCAATGTCGTTCGCTACGTTATTGCGGGGCCTATTGCGCTTCCCCTTTTCACGAACCGGGTTTTTACTGCAATGCAAGAGAACGCTACGGTTTTTAACACCACTTTTAGTGGCGCTGATTGGGCGACGTCGTTCTTCTACAATTTTATGATGTGGCTGACAGCTGCATGGGTCTTCCTGCTGATGCACCGGTCGTTGAAAGGCCATATGGTCGTCAAGAGCCTAAAAATATTCGGATTGATGTTTCTCATGTTTGCCAGCATAAGTGCGATCTACATGAATCACTATTCCCATACCAAGGCATTCTACCTTTACAACATCCTGGATGGGCTGATTGCTTACAGCGTCGTTGCTGTTGCGAACGGCCTCTTATATCCGTTGTTCTTTAAAAGGGAATTACTTTAAACATGGCGGCGTACTGGCCGGCTGCGGCCTGGTGCGCCGACTCAGGATTTCTGACCTGGGCATCGCGGCGCCGCAGTTGCCGCATGTGCTAATGGTCGAGATTGCCATAATCCGCTTTCTAATTGACTCATCTAATAAGCTTCGATTTTTTGGCATGGTGCGAATTTACTTTACTTTGCGGAAAGTTGTTGTTAATTTGTTAGGCAAAACAACGAACCGCGAAGACGCGAAGAGCGCTAAGACTTCCGAGGCTCTTTTCTTGGCGAACTTGGCGCCTTCGCGGTTAATCTATCCCGTAAAGACTAAGAATAAGCCTACATGGTCAGAATTACCAAAGTCTACACGAAAACCGGTGACAAAGGCATGACTACCCTTGCCGGCGGGCAAAAAGTCTCCAAATCCTCGGCACGCATTGAGGCCTACGGCGGTGTGGACGAACTAAACGCGTCTCTCGGTCTCGCTTGCGAAGAAATGCGTGGCGTTGAATATTTGTCCGAACTACGCACTTCTATTTTGAGGATTCAAAACGAGCTCTTCGACCTGGGCTCACAATTGGCGGTTCTTCCCGAAGACCGGCGTGAAGACACGCCTGTCATCGGTCAGGTTGATATCGATCGACTGGAGGACGAAATCGACGGAATGAACGAAGATCTCCCTGCCCTGAAATCTTTCATTCTCCCGAGCGGTGGAAAGATCTCTGCCTACCTGCATGCTGCGAGAACGGTATGCCGGCGGGTCGAGCGGGGATTGGTGGTTCTGTCAGAAACCGAAACGCTGGATGGCGTGGAAATTCCTTATATGAATCGCTTGAGCGATTGGCTCTTTGTTGGGTCGCGGTTTGTGTCCAAGAGACTGGGAATGGAGGAGAATCTTTGGAAGCCGGGGGAGAGGGAGTAGGACACTGTTGATATATTTGCGCAGTATGCAGGTATTGTGATTACGTAATCCAGAAGTCTCCAGAAGGGGATAAATGCTACTAATTCTTGTTGGAGAACAGCATGGCCACACCGGAAATCACATCACATTATTTCAACAGAATCGCCTTCAAGAACTTCACGAAGAACGCGATCCGGCAATTTGGCAAGACCGGCTGGACCGTGAGCCAGGTCGGCTTTGGCGGCTATCGCGTTCACCACATATCCGAGCAGCACATTGCTGCTTTGAAACGCGCTCTCTTGGGCGGAGTGAATCTCATCGATACGTCCAGCAATTACACGGATGGCGGAAGCGAGATTCTCGTCGGCAACGTCATGTTGAACCTGGTTAACCTGGGTAAGATTGCACGCGACGAAATAGTCGTGGTCTCCAAAGCAGGATATGTCCAGGGCCAGAATCTGAAGCTCGTGCAGGAACGTGAGGCCAAAGAGGAGCCTTTTCAGGATGTGGTAAAATACATGGACGGCTGCTGGCACTGCATTCATCCGGATTTTCTTGAGAATCAACTGCGGCTCTCACTCGGCCGGCTTCGGTTGGATTCATTGGATGTCTATCTTCTTCACAATCCCGAATACTTCCTTCACGATGCGAGAAAAAAGGGATATTTGGACCTAGATTCTGCCAGGAATGAGTACTACCGTCGCATCAAATTGGCCTTCGAGTGGCTGGAAGAAAAAACGGCGCAAGGAACAATCCGGGCCTATGGTGTGTCATCCAATACGTTTCCAAATGCGTCGGATGAATTTGAGTTTACCTCTCTTGAGCGTCTCCTGGAAATTGCTGAACAGGTTTCGGCTAACCACCATTTTCAAATCATTCAATTCCCCTTTAACCTGTATGAAACCGGCGCCTGCCTGACCAGGAACCAGGCGAATGACAGCAAGACTCTGCTCGAACTTGCCAGAGAAAGGCAGCTTGCCACTTTGGTGAATCGGCCCTTGAACGCCATGACGGATGCCGGAATGATACGGCTGGCGAGTTTTCGCAAGACTGAGTCTGAAGTGATCGAAAGAGAATTTAACACAAGACTGCAAAAGCTAAAAGAATTGGAGTCACTCTTGACTGCCGAAATTCTCGATTCTCTGCCGCCTGAAATCAACAAAGAAAATGTGCAAAATATCTTCGTAGTTTCGGCCCAAATGGCGAGCGCACGTGAGAGGTTTAAGGGTTGGTCGCATTGGGATCACGTAAAGTCCAATATGCTGCTTCCTCAAATCTCCTCATATTTATTCTATCTAAACGATAAACTCAAAGATGACCCTAGGCTGTCGATCTGGGCGAAGGAATACCTGCAAACCTTGAATCAGCTCTGTGAAGCAATTACCCTTCATTATGAGAATGGAGCAGAGAAGATGTCCGGAAACATAATGGGGCAGCTAGACCGCATGCCCGCGGATTTACATCGCTCGAACACCCTTTCTCAAAAGGCTCTCCGTCTTCTGGGCTCAGTCGACGGCATCGATTGTGTGCTTCTCGGCATGCGGAAAGTCAAGTATGTCTATGATGCGCTTGCCACTATGAGCGAATCGCAGGTGCAG
>JAUXJX010000138.1 GCA_030624545.1 Bacteroidota bacterium
AGCCGAGAATCTATGGAACCCGGAAGAAGGAAACTTGATGTGAAACAAACTCGCCCCCCTTGGACGGAGTTTATCCCTTCGGCTGGCTCAGGACGCAGCTTCGATACGCGACTTGTCAGAATGTCCAATGACTGGATTTCCTCATGACCGATCAGAATAAAACAGAAAATCTCAAAACCCAACCGTCCGGCAGCTCACGAATGATTGCCACCATGGGAAGCGTCGGCCTCCTCGCCGGTGTGCTGCTCGTAGTCACATTTCAGATAACCTTTCCGTTCATTGAAGCAAACAGGGCGGAGCTTTTGGAAAGATCGATCTTCGAGGTGATTCCCGATGCGACCCAAAAAGCGGTCTATACCAAGACCGAGGCCGACAAACTCGTGTTGCTCGGCGAGCATGATGGAAGTCCATTCAGGCTCTATACCGGCTATGATGATCAGAATAAGCTGCGGGGCGTCGCGGTTGAAGCGCAGGGACAAGGCTTTCAGGACGTGCTTCGGATCATATACGGCTATTCACCTGATTGCGAATGCATCGTGGGCATGAAAGTCCTGGAGAGCAAAGAGACGCCCGGACTGGGAGATAAGATCGAAAAGGACGCCAGGTTCAGGGCGAATTTTGATGCATTGGATGTGAGATTGACGCCCGATGAAAACCAATTGCTCAATCCGGTAGTGCTGGTAAAAAAGGGCCAAAAAACTGAGAAATGGCAGGTTGAGGCGATTACCGGAGCGACCATTTCGTCGAGGGCCATCGCCACGATCATCAATCAAAGTTCGCAGACAATTGTCCCGTTGATCCGCAAAAATATAGGTATTCTGGAGGAAGGTCAATAGTGGCAGATCAGCAACTTCCGGTCTCCGAAATTACGGATATGGATACCTTGCTTAAGGGCTTGTGGAAGGAAAATCCGGTATTCGTCCAGGTGCTGGGAATGTGTCCTGTCCTGGCGGTCAGCAATTCGGTGGTCAATTGTCTGGTCATGGGATTGGCAACCACTTTCGTGCTGATCATGTCCAGCATTTTTGTTTCTTCTTTTCGAAAGCTCATTCCAAAGCAGGTCAGAATAGCCACTTATATTCTCATCATAGCGACTTTCGTGACGGTGGCGGACTACGTCATTCCGGCCATTAGTCTCGAGGTTCACAAGAGCCTGGGGGCATTCATTGCACTCATCGTGGTTAACTGTGTCATTCTCGGCCGCGCGGAGGCATTCTCCTCGAGAAACACACTGGGAAAATCCGTTCTGGATGCGGTGGGAATGGGCATCGGTTTTACTTTCGCAATTTTATGTCTAGGTGTGGTTCGGGAGGTTTTGGGAAATGGAACTTTCGCTGGCATTCCCCTGTTTGGCCCCGACTTCGAACCCTGGGTGGTCATGATCTTGCCGGGCGGCGCTTTCTTCGTATTGGGAGGTTGGCTGCTGTTATTCAACTGGCTGCGGGAACGCGGTGCACAAAAAGAAAAGGCGAAGGCATCATGAGCTCCGAATCCATCGGTTTCATTTTTGTCAATGCGGCGTTGATCAACAATTTTGTGCTGAGCGCATTTCTCGGTATTTGCCCGTTTATCGGTGTTTCAAAGAAAATAGACACGGCGACTCGGATGGGGATGGCGGTGACTTTTGTCATGTTCGTGAGTTCCGTATGCGCCTATGGCATTCACCAGGTTTTGCTCATCATCAATGCCCCCTATTTACAGCTCATTTCGTATATCGTGGTCATAGCTTCTGCGGTCCAATTGGTCGAAATGTTCATCAAGAAATTCAGTCCGGCCCTTTTCAGGGCACTCGGAATCTTTCTGCCTCTGATCACGACGAATTGCGCGATCCTTGGACTTGCCCTGTTCCAAACCAATCGTCAATATGATTTTCTTCAATCCCTTGTCTATGCCCTGGGCGCCGGCGTGGGTTTTACCCTGGCCATTGTCATCATGGCCGGCATTCGCGAAGAACTCGAACTGGCTGAATTGCCGGACATCGTTAAAGGGACGGCCATAGTCATGGTAATTGCCGGCATTCTGTCCCTGTCATTTATGGGATTTGCCGGACTGGGGGGATAGGCTGCCGTGTTATCCAACCACCCTGAGCCCTTCACTCCGTTCAGGCCTGTCCTGAGCCAGCCGAAGGGATAGACTTAGTCGAAGGGTGGACTTCTTCGATCCCTTTGGCCAGATCAATCAACCGGGCCGTGGTCCTGCAGGTAGACATCTTGCATCAATTCTCGTTCTGCGGCCTCGTGTGAATACAGGCTGGTGAAAATCTCCCCAACTCTTTTGCGGATTCCTGCCAGTTGCGGAAAATCTCGGTCACTGAACTTCTTGAGGTCTGCCAAAATTCCGTTGAGATCGGATATGATTTCCGTGTGCTCTTCTTCCAGTCGCTCGACCCTGTCTTGGAACTGTGGCGCAATGCTAAGAATTTCCTCCATGAAATCGCCTTCTTCCTCCAGATCGAAATGCTTTAGGAGGCTGCTCTGGAAGTCCCGCAGTTTTCCCATAAACTCCAGTTTCCAAACGGAGAAATCTACTGAAGAAATCTCATGCTTGATTTCATTTTCCAGGATGGACATGGTACGTTTCAGGGTTTCATGTTCTGCTTCGACTCTCGCGGCGATTTCTGATATTTTCTTTTGCATGGGTTCCCATCCTCATATTTTGTGTCAGACTCCATTACCACCATACACACATTCAATATAAAAAACAGATTTCAATAATGTTACAATTATCATTCAAAGATTCATAGCCACAGGGCGTTATTTGAATGATAGGTCGCCACGTTTGCCGAGAAAATGCCGCATCGCTGCAGACAGGGGGGATGGGCACTCCGTAAATTCCAGGTGTTTTGAAAACGGGCAATACCATTGCGAGCTGGTAATGAGGCTTCAACATCGATTCGGGACGACAGCGAATGCCTATTTCCTTTAGAGCAATTTTATTTCACTTTTTCCCAAAAATACTTGTTAAGAATTGCTGGTAGGTTATATTGAATGAATTCAGAAATTCAGACAAAGCAAGATGTTAATTGTGGAAAATTGAAAGTGACAAAGGTTTTGCTGGTTATTAAGGTGGCACAAGCGAGGAGACGACTGCGATGAAGCTGCTGCTGATCAATCCTAGATTTCCGGAAAGTTTCTGGAGTTTCAAGTGGGCGACAGATACAATTCTTCCCGATAAAAAGACGACAAATCCCCCTTTGGGGTTGGCCACCCTAGCCGCACTGTGCCCCGAGGACTGGGAAATCGAAATCATCGATGAAAACATCGAGACGATCCCCTTGGAGCCACAAGCAGATCTCATCGGAATTTGCGGAATGGGCGTTCAATTTCCACGGCAAAAAGAATTGCTCTCTTTCTACAGGAAGAAAGGCTATCCCGTCGTTGTGGGAGGAAGCTATGCTTCGTTGTGTCCCGAATACTACGACTCGTTGGCAGATGCGGTTATTTCCGGGGAAGCCGAGTATATTTGGCCGGAGTTTTGCCGGGACTTTGAAGAGGGGAAGACCAAAGAATTATACCAGGAGACCGGCGAAGTTGATTTGGCCGATTCTCCCGTTCCACGTTTCGATTTGTTGGATTTAGACAAATATCGGGCAGTGAGTCTGCAGTTTTCCAGAGGGTGTCCTTTCTGCTGCGAGTTCTGTGATATTATTGTCATGTTTGGGCGTAAGCCGCGCACCAAATCTCTCGAACAAGTCGGGAGAGAATTAGACATGCTCAGGCAGTATAACATTAAGAATCCCTTTTTTGTTGATGACAACCTAATTGGCAACAAACCTCTCGCGAAAGAGCTGTTGAAATTCCTGACAGACTACCAGATTGAACATGATTATCAATTTCATTTTGGCACAGAAGCTTCGCTAAATATGGCGCAAGACGCCGAACTTCTGGAGCTTTTACGGAAGGCAAATTTTAACTGGGTGTTCATTGGCATCGAATCTCCCGACGAGGAGAGCCTAAAGGAAACCAAGAAGTATCAAAACACCCGTGAAGACATTCTCTCTTCAATACAAAAGATCTATTCCCACGGCATCGACATTTACGGTGGATTTATTGTGGGGTTTGACAACGACACGACGAGCGTCTTCGAAAAGCAGTATAATTTTGTCATGCAGTCCGGTATTCAGGCAGCCATGATCGGGCTTTTGACCGCTTTGCCGAAAACACCTCTTTATGAAAGGTTGGAAAAAGAGGGAAGACTCATTCCCAGGGACGGCTACACAGATAACACCAAGCTTGCTACCAATATTATTCCTATGCAGATGAGCTATGACGAGTTGATTGACGGCTATCAAATCCTTTATAAGCGGCTGTTGGAAAATCGCAATATTGCGAAACGTGTCAAGAATAAAATCCGCTACCTTAACGATCCTTGTCACAAAGAAAATGGTTCTGTGGCAGAGCGCTTGAATATTTTAGGTAACTTTTTGAAAGCACTTATGCGGAATGGTATTGGGACTGTTTTCCACTTTCTGAGAACTGTTCCTTTAACAAAACCGAAACTGATTTCTTTGGTGATTCAAGATTGGATAATTGGGTTATCGATGCAAGATTACGTCAGGCGCAATTTTATTCAGGAATTTGAAGAAGCCAATCAATTGACGCACAACTACCTAAAGCTGATCGAGCAAGCCTTACAGCGTTACCTCCATCCTGGCGGCCTGGAGATATCCCTCAAACAGGTGAAAGACACCGCTGCCCATCTTTCGATAAGCCTGAAAGGGACGTTGGATCGCGAGTTCTTCACTCGGGTCGGGCATCACCTCGAGAAAGTGCTTAAAGACACGACCTCATCCATTTCGCTCCACATAGAAGAGCTGCACGAAGCCCAACTTAAGCATCTGAATCGCCTGTTGAAGCGGCTTTCTCGCTATGGTGATAGAATCCATATCGTCGTCCACGAAGAATTACGGCACATTGTTGAAATCGACTCCTCGGTTTTTAACCTGGTTTTGGAACGTGCATAATTGAGCACTTTGCCGGGGCAAAGCTCGGTCTTTCCTACCAGATAACATTCCTCTCTAATCCTGACCAGGATTATTGCAAGCCTTTTGGATTGCATCCCCGCCTGCCCAGACTGCAGCAGATCAACGGTTAACAACGGTCTTGGCTTTGATTCCCAGGTGATTTGAGGATGTGTGAAAACTCTCTTAACCACGCCTGCCTGGCGGACCAGGATGTTTCATAATGAATCTGATAGCATCCACCCTTCGACTCCGCTCAGGATGGACGCTCTTGGTTACCGTAGAATTGTGGATTTAAGACTCCACATAAGTATCTTAAAATCAATGAGTTGTATATCACAGGAATAGAGATTTGCTCATAGTCCACCCTGAGCCATTCACTCCGTTCAGGGATAGACTTAGTCGAAGGGTGGACCCACTAAAAACGAATCAACAACACCCTGCCGACGCAAGCAGGAATAACATCAAACCCCGCTGTCGAAATTCAGACGGATAATTTACATCCAAGCCAACAAGGTCAATCTGGCATGAACTCCGCTTTATTTTAAAATATATTCTGATGACAAAATTGAACGGTCAAAGTTCGTCTGGAGCCTCTTTCGTTGTGTTGAGATGGGACTATGACAAAATACCTTGACATTGAGAAATGGAGAAGATAGTCTTCGGTAAGTACTACGAGTATGGTGAGCGGGTGAAAATGCCGATGTCGGTTGAAGTCCATCATTCATTGTTGGATGGAATTCATATTGGAAAGTTCTGTGATTTGTTCCAGCAATGGATGAATAACCCATCGGACAGTTTGGAAGATAAATGATTGGCCGGACCAGGGAACTAAGAAAGTCATAAATTTTCAAATCAGCATGACAATTTACCTGTTTTCGGCTTCCATGCTCGTATTTGCCGTCATCGGATTGTTTATTCTTCCCCTTTTAGGAATGTCTATTTTCTTTATGACCATCATCAATACGATCAAAGTTGCCCTGGAGCAAGAGTATCATTATTCTTTGACTATAAATTTCGTAAAACAGGCATGACGATGAACATGCTCTTGAGAAACTATTTCAACGTTCTTAAAGAGAATTGCCATGCAAACTGAGAATCCATTTTGGCCGGACGAAAAGGAAAAAGACACCCAGGCCGATTTGAAG
>JAUXJX010000039.1 GCA_030624545.1 Bacteroidota bacterium
GGCTAAGGCTTCCTTTCAATCGAATGGTGATCTGCCTGCCCAGGGTCAAATAGACAGCAATGGAAATGGTGGGTTTGAAGCAAAGGAATTCTCACACTCGGGCATGATGGGAGATGCACCGAACTGCGATATCTGCGGTCATATTACGGTTCGGAACGGAAGCTGTTTTAAGTGTCTCAACTGCGGCGCCTCTTTGGGATGCTCTTAAGGCAATCGCTTAGTATTCAAGATCGTAAATCTCAGGATATTGGTGCAAAATATCCAAGGATAGCTTATCGAAAAGTCCTTTCGAGTTGAGATTGCTGCCCAGGGGTTGTTCGGTCCTGCTACCTCAGAAATGAACGATTTAATTCGTCTTTCCGCTAAACCCCGCCTTCCAATCGATACTCCGGTTGGCCAACTGTGCAGGACAGAACTAATCTGTAATAACCTCATTATTTTAAGCAAGTTAGTTCGTAAGAAAAACAGAAGGGGTGTATTAAATTGAACCGCTTGGAGGCCCCAAAATAGTTTGACATTCAATGAAAATTATTATAACCTTAAAATTTAGGTAATCATAAAATTTGTATCGGTTTCGCTTTCTAACTCGGAAACTCTAATGTCGGGAAAATTGATTTTTGAGCGCAGTTCGCCGGGGAGAAGGGGATTCACGCTTCCGCCACTCGGGGTTACGCGAAAAAAACTGCCCGATCTGATTCCCGGTTCGTTTCTGCGAAAACACGAACCCGAATTGCCGGAGGTTGCTGAGAATGAAGTCATCCGTCATTTCGTCGCATTGTCGCGTTTAAATTATCACGTCGATAAGGGCTTCTATCCTCTCGGATCCTGCACGATGAAATATAATCCCAAAGTAAACGAGATGGTTGCGCGCCTTGACGGTTTTGCCGGCATTCATCCATTCCAGGACGAAGAGGATGTTCAGGGTGCCCTTGAACTGATGTATTATTTGAGCGAGTATCTTTGCAAAATCTCAGGTATGAAGGCCGTGTCATTACAGCCCGCTGCTGGTGCCCAGGGCGAGCTTGCCGGACTGATGTTAATCCGGGCCTATCACGAAGAGCAGGGAAATCCGCGAAAAAAGGTCTTGCTTCCCGATTCCGCTCACGGCACCAATCCGGCAAGCGTTGCCATTTCAGGCTATAAGGTCGTTCCGGTTCGTTCCAATGACAAGGGTCTCATTGATTTGGCCGATTTGAAAAACCTGCTTGACGATGACGTGGCCGCCTTGATGGTTACCAATCCTAATACGCTTGGTATTTTTGAGAGTGAGATCAAACAGGTTAAGAAAATGCTGGATGACGTTGGAGCCCTGCTTTACATGGACGGCGCCAATTTGAACGCTCTTTTGGGCATCGTTCGACCCGGAGATATTGGCTTTGATGTGCTTCACATTAACTTGCACAAAACGTTTTCTACACCCCACGGCGGGGGTGGACCGGGCGGTGGGCCGATTGCCGTATCTGACCGCCTGGAAGATTACCTGCCCGTGCCGAGAATCGACAAAACCGATTCCGGCTTTTATTTTGACTACAATCGTCCGAAATCTATAGGTAAGGTAACAACCTTTTTTGGAAATTTTGCTGTGCTGGTACGGGCATTTACCTACATCCGAATGCATGGAGACGAGGGGCTTAGGAAAATAAGCCGCAATGCGGTTTTGAATGCCAACTACTTATTGAAGAAGTTAGAGCCATATTATGAGTTGGCTTATCCCAGCACACCCATGCACGAAATTGTTCTTTCAGCCGATAAGCAAAAGAAACAGGGTGTCAAAGCCATTGATATTGCGAAGCGGTTGCTTGACTTGGGATTTCACGCGCCGACGATCTATTTCCCGCTTATCGTGCACGAAGCCATCATGATCGAGCCGACGGATACAGAATCCAAAGAAACACTTGATGAATTCGTGCAGGCGATGATTCAAATCGCGCAAGAGGCGGAGAAAGACCCTGAGGGCGTTAAGCAGGCGCCGGTCTCAACTCCGGTGGGCCGTTTGGATGAGGCTGGGGCCGCTCGAAACTTAAAGGTGCGGTGGTCCCATTCTAACGAATGAAACGTAGTGTTATGAATATGGCAGAGAATTCTGGTAGAAACCCAAAAATCCTGATCGTTGACGATATTCCGGTCAACGTAGAGTTACAGAAGACCTATCTACTCTCTGCGGGTTACTCTGTCGTTGTCGCAGGAGATGGGGAAAAGGCTATGGAGCTGGTTGCCGAGGAAAAACCCGACCTGGTCTTGCTTGACGTGATGATGCCCAAGCTGAATGGATTTGAGGTTTGTGAAAAGATCAAGTCGAATCCTGCCACACGGTTCATCCCGGTTGTATTGGTCACAGCGCTGCAGGAGGTTGAGGACAAAGTTCGAGGAATCGAAGCCGGCGCCGACGATTTCATTTCGAAGCCTTTCAACAAGATGGAATTAATGGCGAGGGTAAAGTCGCTGCTCCGTATCAAGCTTCTGCACGATCAATTGGAAGAAAAAATCGTTCTACTGAATGAGGCTCGCGATCAATTGGAAAAGCTGGCCTCAACCGATGGATTGACCGGTCTTTATAACCATCGATATTTTAAGGAGCAATTGCGCCACGAGGTCGATCGGGCAACTCGCCACAATTCGCCCCTGTCCTTATTAATGATGGACATCGATTTTTTCAAATACTACAACGACCATCAGGGCCACCCGGCCGGCGATGAGGTTTTGCGTCAGATTGCCCAACTTATCCTAAAGAATCTTCGCAAGATTGACGTTGCAGCGAGATATGGAGGCGAAGAGTTCGCAGTGATCCTGCCGGAAACCGACAGTGAATCCGCAGTCGTGGTTGCTGAGAAGATCCGAAGCTTCGTTCAACAAACAGGCTTTATCAAAGAGGAAAACCAACCAAATGGTTGTTTGACATTGAGCATCGGCATCGCAAACTTTCCGGAGGATACCCGGGAAGGCAGGGATCTGGTAAACATTGCGGATCGCAGGCTCTATAAGGCCAAGCAGGCAGGCAGAAATACCCTGGTATGTGATTGATTCGTACCAGCGTACGAGGCAAGTCCAAATTTGTTTTGGCGGGCTGATTCCAAAATCTTATACCGTTCCATTGAATTTATCACTATCTTAATATATTATCATTCCAGGAGTTTTTTCTTTTTTGACCGAAGCGCACTAAGGGTCAATATTGGAGCATAATTCCTTACGAAATCTTTGTCGGTGAGTATGTTCATAATCCGCAAGAAATTGCTTTTTCGATTGCTCGTCATCACGCTCGTATCCTCTACCATTCCACTTCTGCTGGCTGGAATTTACGTCATTACCAGCAGTAATCGTAGCCTGAGAACAAGTGCGACGGACCAGCTCTCAACACGAATTTTGCAGGTCGGAATCTTTATTCAAGAGAATTTGATTATACCCACAACCAACCTCATCGATGAAATTGAAGCGCGGCCCTCCGCATCGATGCCGCAACTGCTCGCTCAATACCCCGAAATAGAGAGCGTTGTATTTTCCGTCTTCCAATTCAACAATGCCGAACCTTTCCTGATGACCGATATGCTGGGAACCACCTCAATTGCAATCTTTTCGGACAAGGTTAGGCAGAAGCTGGTATCGAATCTGACGGATAGCCCCAATTTGGGTGCTTTTACAGCCGGCTCGCCAGGTCCGGATTCTGCCATTTATTTGTTCGTCGTTAAGAACACTCCACAAAATATTGCCATGGGAGCAGTCTTAAACCTCACAGACTTCTTGTCCGGTTTTTCTGATTTCACGCAGTCCCATGGTTGGTCTAATGAATTTGCGCTGATAGACTTTGCAGATAATCAATCCGTGCTTTTCACATCTGTTTCTGACGCCGGTGCGACCGTGCAGACATCGACGGTCAATGAGGCATTCGGCGCTCGGTCGGTCAATCCCCTCGAATTGTTTGAACATGAAGAATCCGGTCGGGGAACGTCTCTGGCCATGTATTGGGATCTGCCGGGATTTGCGGAGTGGAGGATTGTGGCACAGGTTCCTCGAAGTGTGGTCTGGTTGCCGGTAAAGGAGATCTGGCAAAACTTTGCGGCTCTGTTGATTTTTGGGATTATGCTCACCTTAATGGGCACTATCTACTATTGGAAGAAGATCACCAGGCCTTTGGAGCGTTTTGCCCGCAGCGCTACCGAAATAGCCCGCGGGGACTTTAATCAGAAAATTCAAGTCGACAGCGACGATGAGATCGGTCGTTTGGCTCGCATATTCAATTATATGGTAATTGAGCTGCGCCGGCTGAACGAAATGAATCTGAATAAGATCATCACCGAGAAAGCCAAAACCCAAACCATCATAAAAAACATCGCCGACGGCGTAGTCGTGACCGACAACTTTGACCGAGTCGTCTCCATCAATTCGGCTGTGGAAGATTGGTTTAAGATTACGGAGCCAGACGTGAGAGAAAAGCCTGTCTCAATGGCTTTGGATGCGCCGGGCCTGATTGAGCTTCTAGAAGAAATCAAGAATGCCCAAATGGAAGGCACCCAGACCCGTGAATTAAGCTTGCTTCTTCCGGGTCAGAATAAGGAGAATGTTTTCCAGGCGAAGGCGGCGCGGATTGTCAGCCACGAAGAGAAGTTCGTCGGTGTAGTGACAGTGATGCGTGATATTACCCGCGAGAAAGAGATCGATAGAATGAAGAGCGAGTTGGTTTCCCTCGTGGCCCACGAGCTGCGGTCTCCTCTTGCTTCTATTTCGGGATTTGCGGAGATTTTGAGCAGCATCGGTGGAACGCAGGAGCAGATCGAAGAATATGCGAATATCATCAGGCAGGAAGCCGAGAGGCTCGCTGAGTTAGTAAGCAAATACCTCGATCTCACCAAGATGGAAGCAGGTCATATGGATTTCAGACTTGAGTCAATCCCCATAAGGGAGGTTTTTGATGGCATGCTCTATCTGGCGTCGGCACAGGGAGGAAAAAAGAATATCGAAATCGATCTCAACATTCTGAATGAGGACTGCGAAATTTACGCGGATGGAAAGATGATTTCGGAAGTCTTATTGAATCTACTGTCTAATGCGATCAAATACAGCCCGGCTGAGACCAGGGTTCGTGTTGATGTAGCTGAGAATTCCCGTGGGGTTAACATCACGGTTACGGACCAGGGATTCGGAATAGCAGAGGACCATCTGTCCCATATTTTTGACAAGTTTTATCGGATAAAAGATGATCCTCGTGTTGAGGACGAACGCGGGACAGGGCTTGGACTCTCGCTCGTAAAGGAAATTATTGAATTGCATGGAGGCTCAATAAAGGTGGAGAGCCGGATCAATCGCGGCACTAAATTCAAAATCTTACTGCCAAAGAAAAAGCCGGATCCAGTATGGAAGCCATGAAAACGTCTCCGAGCGCTTTCGATTCCCTACTTTATTCGTTCGGCAATGATCGTTGGAACGAATACCATGCATGACACTCCCGTCATTTTAATTGTTGAGCCTTGTCTCAATCTGTTTTAATGGCTAAAGGCCCCAATCCGCAGACACGTGAGTTTGGCTAGAATTGTCCATACTGCAGTCACTGTGGAGTGTGCAAAGCTAATCGAAAATATTAGACCGGATCTGGTTATCTTCGATTGTTCCGACCCTGAGAATGGCTCTTTGGCAGTCTTGAAATCCGTTCATGAGACAAAACCTAATGTACAAATGCTGGCCGTTGTGGGACATGAGAATGAAAGCTTTGCGGTTGAGGCGTCTAAATTGGGAGTGGCCCGGTGTATTCTGAAATCACCGGATTATCTCCAGACCGTCCAAGATGCGGTAATCCAGCAGCTCGAGTCAATTCGGCATAAATTTCAGACAACAGAACCACATAGCTATTATCGGGAACTCGTGGAAAACGCAAGCGAATGCATCTACCTCCTGGATGATGTGGGCCGCATCCGATTGGTAAATCGTGCTGCAACCAGGCTGACTTCCTATGCCCAAAAGGAACTGGTTGGAAAACATTTTTCCGAGTTTTTTGCGAAGACCGAATACAACAAGGCCTTGCGGAATTTTGAGCGGAGCAAGAGGCTTCGGCCTCCAACTCATTTCCGCACACACATCCTGACGAAGTCAAATGAGAGTATTCCAGTAGAGTTGAATGTCATTCCCGTTGAAAAAGATGGAACAAAGATCGGCTACCAGGGGATTGTTCGAGATATAAGAGAACAAGTTCAAGCTGAGAATGAAAGGGCACGGCGGAGCGAGGAAATTGAAAGAATGAATAAGGAGTTGGTGGACAAGAACGAAGAGCTGCTGGAGTTAAACAAAGTGAAAACCCAGTTCCTTTCTGCCGTCAGCCATGAGCTTCGCACTCCGTTGAATGCGATTCTGGGCTACGCGGAGCTGCTAGGGGAAGAGCTATATGGAAAATTGAACGAGGCGCAAACCAATGCCCTCGGAAACATCATAGATGGCGGCGACCACCTTTTGAAACTGATCAATGAGTTGTTGGATTTTTCCCGAATTCACAAAGGCAAATTCCGGCTCTATCGTGAATCCCATTCTATGAGAGACATTGTCGAAGCTGCGGCCGCGACAATCCGGCCAGCCGTTGCGGAAAAGAAGCTCAATTTCATCGAGAGTTTGGAGAAAGACTTACCTCTTCTCTTCATAGATGCCCAGAAGATTTATCAGGCCATGCTGAACCTCTTGAGTAATGCCATAAAATTCACCGACTCAGGTGAAGTTGAGCTAAGTGTCTATCGAAACGGAAACTTCCTCGAGTTTGCGGTTAGGGATACGGGTATTGGAATCGCTTCGGAAGATATGGACAGGATTTTTGAAGACTTCCATCAGGTTGATGGGAGCGTATCGAGAACCTACGGAGGAGCGGGCCTTGGATTAAGTTTGGCCAAGCACCTGATTCAACTGCACGGCGGTGAAATCTGGGTTCAGTCTTCCCTCGGCGAAGGGTCAACCTTCTGCTTTAACCTTCCAATGGACCAGAAAATCGATTCTGTCGATGATGAAACGGATCAAATACGGTGGAAAGCAGAGGTATCGGAGAGTTCGATGATTGATGCAAAAGAAATAATCGCATAAAAAGAGGCAGCGCATGGCGAGCAAAAAGATTATGTTGGTTGATGATGATCCTGATATGCAGAACATCGGAAGAATCATCATCCAAAAGGCGAAATATGATTATATCTGCGCTTCCACTAGTGAAGAGGCTTTTGAAAAGCTCCTTGCAGAAAAGCCCGACCTCATCATCCTGGATTTCATGATGCCCCAAATGTCGGGAGACAAATTTTTTCAAGAGTTGACTTCAAATACGAAATATGCTGAGTTCCGAAAAACCCCAGTGATTATGTTGACGGCCAGAAGCGAGGATAACATTGATCAGGATGCCCTATTTGAGAAGGGCTTGGCCGCATTTCTGATCAAACCTTTCGGACACCGCGAATTGATCAACGTGATCCAAAATGTAATAAAAATGTCCGAAATAAGGGATCGAAACGTAGCATTGCAGGAGGAGATCGAGCGCACACGGTACAAATACCGCGATCTGATTGAAAACGCCAACGACCTGATTTTTACGCTCGATGACCAGGGGAAGGTCATATTCGTCAACAAACAGCTCGCTAAACTCACAGGGTTGGATTCAAGAGAATGGCTCGAGCATTTTCTCGCAGATCTTGTCATTCCACAGGATAAGCTTACCGTGGAAGACGCGATTTCGAGATGCCGGAAAGGGGCCGGTCAACAGTTCCAGATGCGCGCGCGGGATTCAGACAACTCCACAAAATATTTCGCCACCAATTTGAATCCTCTGAGAGATTCTGACTCCGTCACCGGAATGGTAGGGATCGCCAGAGATGTAACTGAGAAATATCAACTGGAGCTTCGAATTGCGGATCTGGAAAGCTTTACTGAAAGCATAATCAGAAGTATCAGCAGCGGACTGATTACGATAGATCGGAATCGAAAGATTACCTTCTTCAATTCAGCGGCGGAAGAGATACTGGGATATTCCTCAAAGGATGTACTGGACCATTGCATTGATGATATCTTCGCCGACGATGAAGCCAAGATAGTACTGCCTCCGGAAAATGGAAAGGGCAGGATCATACTCAGCCAGGAAGCCGTCATTACACAAAGAGATGGCAGAAAGGTACACATTGGTTTCAGCCATACGCCGTGGCTGGATAATGAAAATTCACAATTGGGGACCATAATTACCTTTCGCGACATTTCAACGACCAAACAGATACAGATCGAGATGATCCGCATGGATCGATTGGCCTCGCTGGGAGTCTTGGCAGCAGGCATCGCTCATGAAATTCGCAATCCGTTGGCCGGGATCAAAACAATCGTACAGACGTTGGAGGAGGAGGTCGAGGCTGATCATTCACACCGTGAATACCTGCAGAGGATTCTTCGCCAGGTCAACCGGCTCGATGAACTGCTGAAAGCGTTCTTTTCCTACGCAAGGCCACGGCCACCGATTAGGAAGCGTCATCAGATTCCGGATATCCTTCATGAAGTGGCGGTTCTGCTGGGAAAAAGACTGTCAACCGGGAAAATAACATTCACTGAACATTATGAAAAGAACCTCAAGCCGGTTTATGTTGATCTTAATCAGATTCTACAGGTCTTCCTCAATTTGATCATTAACGCTTTAGACGCCATGCCGAATGGGGGCGAGCTGACCATCACAGCAAGGAATGTCAAAGCCAATCCCTCTTTCATGGACCGTCGTGGTAAAGCCTACAAAGGACCCCGTGATGAGGTCTCATTTGTCGAGGTAAATATTACCGATAGCGGCGTCGGCATTCGCCCCGAGCATGTTGAGAGTATCTTTGATCCATTCTTCACCACCAAACCGCAAGGCACCGGTCTTGGGCTTTCCATAGTATATAGAATTGTAGAAGAGCATGGTGGCGAGATCAAAGTAACCAATGATGTGGAGAACAAGACTAACTTTCGATTATTATTGCCCATGGAGGAATAGCTTTTTTGGAACCGAATTTATTGATTATTGAAGACAATGAGGATCTTGGCTTATCCATTGCCGAGGTCATGAGAAAGAAGGGGTTTTGTGTAAATACCGTTTTCACCGGGGAGGAAGGATCGGACTTTGTAAAACATAATCTGGTTGATCTGGCGCTGCTGGACATTCGACTCCCAGGCAAGGATGGTTTGGAGATCTTAGGAGAATTAAAAGAACATGATCCTGACATAATCGTGATCATGATGACCGCCTTTGCCGAAATCGAGCCAGCCATTATCGCCATGAAAAAGGGTGCTTTCGACTACCTGGTAAAGCCCTTTGAGCTTGATGAATTGCGCATTGTTGTTCAGAAGGCCATGGAAACGCAGAATTTGAGGCGGGAAGTCGCAAGACTCCGCTGGCAGCAGCGGGCCGATCCCCCTGGTGCTGAGATTTTCGGCTCAAGCATTGGCATAAAGGGCGTTAGGGAATTCATCAACATCGTGAGCCAAACCCAGAGGACTTCCGTGCTCATCCAGGGGGAGAGCGGCACCGGCAAGGAACTTGTAGCGAATGCGATCCAC
>JAUXJX010000440.1 GCA_030624545.1 Bacteroidota bacterium
GCCAATTGCCGTTGTTTAGATATAACAGCCCAAACCGCGCCATATCGCGCGCGGACATCCGAAACGGATATGCAGGATAAATCGAATGTTCCGGCTCAAGGTGATAATAGCCATCTCGAGCACGGTAATCCTCCATTTGCAGTGGTCCGGCTATTCGTCTATCAAATTCTTCAAATATTTTCGCACCTGTTTCCTGTTCAAAAATGAATCCCAGCGTATTGAAGTCCCAGTTATTATAATACCAGAAGGTGCCGGGGGCATGACTGCCTCGTTTTGGGCGAATTCGCTTCATGCCGGCCGTTTCATAAGCGGCAGGATGGTAGACTCCGGACCGTGCTTTGAGCATGTCGAGAATTTTAGCCTGCTTTTCAATAGAGGTCAGGGCGTCTTTGTCGTCAATGTTGAGTTCGGCCAGAGTTTTGTTGACGTTGATGTTGCCATCGCCGGCGTGAATTCCGTAGAGTGCGCTAAGGAAGCTCTTCCGTACCGAATGGCACATGTAGCGCCGCTCGATGTCTCCCTTGGTCGTAACGACTGCACCGTCATAGACAAGCATGAACGCCGCCGAGCCGATTGAATCAGAAAAAGCCATGGCATCTTCCAGCTTTTCGCCCGACCATCCTGCCTCTTCGGGCGGATTATACTGCATCCAGGTTTTACCGGGGAACCGGTCTTGCGCCTGGGACGTTGCTGATATAAGAAAGAAGAAAACGATAGAGAGCGAGGTGATAGACTTGAGCTTTGGTGGACGCTTCAAACCTTTATACATTCCATTCATAGATAAACCTCCATCATAATTTTATCATGGGATTTTGGTAGACAGGATATTCTCATTACGCCCCTGAAACATCATTTGTTGCCATTGGTCTTTTCACTGATGACAATTTCTTCCATTCGGACCGCAACATTGGCACGCCCGGTCGCCGCGCGATCGCTAGAATTTAGGCAAAAATCTCGGCACGTTGCGGCAATACTCCTCATACTCCTCGCCAAACCGGTCGCGAAGCTCCCGCTCTTCCAGAGCGACAATGAGGAAGATTATAGGTATGCTCAGCAAGACAAGGAAGTAGGGTGCCAGGTAATTTGCAATGAGCGCGTAGCCAAGAATCCCCAGAAACGCCTCAACATAACGGGGATGGCGGATCTTCGCGTACAGACCTTCAGTCAACAGTTTGCCGGGGTAGCGTTGTTGAGAAAGCTCCGGCAGGCCGGCCAGGATGCCGAAAGTCAAATGCTTCTTGCGCTTTATGCCTATTGTGAAGGCCCCAACCATGACCAGAACACCAACTGCAATCAGCTCATACCTCGTTCCGAAGTCTACAGTCAGCAGCGGTTTGCGGACAAGAAATAGTCCAACCATCATCGCCACCATGGGCAGAACGAGAATACTATAGGTCCAGACGGGTCCAAGCCTTCGCCAGAAAGATGCAAAGGGGTGGATGATGAACCAGAGCAATAATCCGGGAGGAACGCTGAGCAGAACGACCAGAGCGACGTAATACCGAACAGAGTTCATAGCACCGCCTCAATAATCATTGATAAGATTGCACCCGTTATAATTCAGATCACCCCAATATAATCCTAATTGCTGTAAGGTTCTTGGGAAATCACATCGATTACCTGCACAGACAATTTTTCCAATCCCTCGTGAGTTTTGGACTCTTTTTCTTTTGGCTTGAGGGCTTTGTGGTTGGAAATTAGCGAGGGAAAGCAATATCATAAATCTGAATTGTTCATAAAGCCTCACGCAAAGGCGCTAAGAATATCAAAGATATAAAAGATACGTTTTAAACTCGGTTTCAAAAGGACCGCTGAATTTATGGGTTCACATTCTTATGCAATTTCTTTTATTCTCAATCCTTTGCGTTCTTTGCGCCTTTGCGTGAGTGAATTTTTCAAGCTAATTATTTCCGGTTGTCATTCATGAATAGGTTAGAACACATAGCAGTCAATTCGGTGCGTATTTTTATGCGGTTCGTATTTTTGGTTCCGGTCTTTTCTTCTACCTTAGCTGCTCAACAGGAACGCTCTGTAAATGAGATTCAACTCCAATCCTACACCCCGTCAGCGTTGTTAAGGCCAGGGCAAATTGAAGTCAAGCAATTCAACAATCTTTATACCCAGACCTCGTTTTTTGATGAGAACGGAAAAAGGCAAGAGCAGGGCATTCGCTCGACATTTCTTACCAGCATCAACAATTTTCTTTATGGCATTAGCCCGAATTTCAATATCGGATTTGATCTTTATCTCAGATCCGTCCGCAACGATGGCGAATCCAGCTCCGCCTTATCGTTGTTCAAATTTTCTTCCGGCCAGAACTCGCGAACTGCCTTCAGCCAGTTTGGACCGAAAATAAAAATCGCTCCATTTTCCGGCATACCCAATTTGGCAATTCAGACGACTCTGCTGTTTCCCTTGCGTTCTGATCTGGACGGAAGCGACAGTTCCGAGACGCCATTTCTGGATGTTGACGGCATGCAATGGTGGACACAGTTTTTTTACGACTATGCGTTTCAGACCGGTTTTCTGATCTATTTGGAATCCGGCTTATTTGTCCGCTTTAACCCTGCATCTGAAGACTTCTTTACCCCCCTTAAGGCGTTCGTGAACTATTATCCCTCGACTAAATGGACTGTTTATGTGCCAGTCGAACTAACTCCATTTTGGGATGGCCTGTCCTGGGCGGCATATTATGCACAAAGCGGCTTGGGATTGAAATACCAGCTATTCTCAGGCGTAGAGATGGAGACTCTTTACACCAAATTTCTTTTCGGCAAAAGCCAGGGCGCCGGGCAGACTTTTAATTTGGGCATTCGAATCATTCGATGATAATCACTGCTTTTTTGGAGTAAATGTTTACAAGACTGGTAGCACAGACATTCCTGTCTGTGACTCTTAGATGTATCCTATCGACAACAGGCAGGAATGCCTGTTCCACCATTTGAAGTAAATGTCACCGAGGCTACACTCCATAATACAGTGCGAGCAGGAAAGTGCTTCAGGTCCACGTTGCTCGTCGTTTGTCTCTTGTTTAGAAGAAACCGATTTTCTTCGAGGAAGTCGGTTTCTGGATAATTACCATACCGGAATAGGCATGCTTCAGCGGTCGTCGTAC
>JAUXJX010000283.1 GCA_030624545.1 Bacteroidota bacterium
ATTCACCATGAGCAGATGGATAATAATCCCTTTGGATTCGAGATATTCACACTGTTGCCGAAAGCGCGCCCAATATTCCGCATTGAGTTTTGTCAGGTCGAATTGACGGCTTCCGGGAGCTGTTTCTTCATATGGGAACAGGACGTTGGCTACACTGCCGCCGTTTTCCTTGGCGAATTCCTCAATATAGGTCCAGCTCCAGGGCCGGTAGGCGCGAATGTGGTTCATGCCATGCTCAGCGGCCCAATCGGCCCAGCGCACGTAGTCAAAGGCATCCGTCGCGGCATAGAAGATGAAATCCGAACCGCCGCCGAATGAGAGTAGGGGAGCCCCGGCGCGGGTAAAATAGGCATAGTCTGTGTCTTGCGAATTGATTCCCAAATAAACATCCGGAATCGGGTTGAGATCGACTGTGATATTCAGTGTGTCCGAGATTTTTTTGTGGCCATTTTGATCATCAACTGTAAGCACCGCTGCATATTGCCCCACTTTTTGATAGGTATGATTGGGGGAAAAACCCTCTTCTGAAGGAGATTCGTCGCCGAAATCCCCAAAATAACTCAAGGGATCATTATCCGGATCACTGGAACCTGCCGCGGAAAAACTAACTTGCAACGGTACGAATCCCGAATCAGGCTGGGCGGAGGCATTGGCGATGGGAGGTTTGTTCCCTGGCAACGTTGAAAAAATGAAATCTCCACTTTTGGCCAGGTTTCCCAATCCGTCGTGAGAGACCACACGGAAATGATAGGTGGTATCCGGCAGCAAATCTGCCAAATCAACACTATGTAGATAAACCAGCGCCGTATCCAGTGAACTCTGATACGCATAGAGGGAATCCAAACCATATTCGATCCGGCTGTCGGCGGATTTGCTGGTCTCCCAGGAAATCCTTGCGCTGCTTGCCGTAATGGAATCTGCCGCTACATTTTTAATGCCGGGCGGCACACCATCGAAGGAAATCACGAACAGCCCGGAATCCATGTCAGTCGCGTAAATATAGCCGGAAGACGTAAAAGGAAAGACGCCCCAATTGCCCACATTACCGGAACTCGTGCTCGGATTGGTATCGTAGGAACCGACCTCCGCCAGGTTTGCCGGATCGGAGATGTGCAGAATCCTTAGTCCGGCAGAATAGTGGGAGATGTAAGCAAAATTCCCTTTCACGATGACATTATGGGCACGGCTGGGAAGGGACAAGTATTCATCGAGAATTTGGGGATTATCCAGATCCCGGACATCCCACATCTTGACGGTCTTATTGGTTGTCTCCTGCGTGGTGAGCAGGTAGTGTCCGTCTTCCGTAGCCCAGGCGTTATGTGCGTAGCCAGAGTCCGGAAAGGGAATTTCGTGGACAAGAACCGGATTGGTCTTGTCCGTTACATCAAGAACAAAGACCTCTGATAAAGAGCCTCCACTTGCATAAACGGTATCGTTGTGAACGTATACATCATGAACATAGTAGTCTGTCCATTGCGCTACCCGTACTGGGGCCGTTGGGTTGGAAAGATCCAGGATATCGATTCCTTGAGAAGTGTTAGATCCGGCAATGTAAGCATATCCATCGGTAATGAATAAGTTATGGGCGCTGGTGAAATAGGTCGATATTTCTGCAACGGCGTTTGCCGAATCCGGAAGATTGGAAAGATCGACTATCGTCAATCCCCCTACGGCATTATCGACCGTAACATATGCGTATTGCCCGTGGGTCATAATGTCTCGGTGTTCGGATTGGGCTCCGGAAATGAAACCGACTTCCTGCAGACTATCGAATTCAACTTTTACAATAGACACCCCATCAATCGCTCCTACCAGAGCATATTCATTCCCGGCCGGGTCATCATACCCCCAAACATCGCTTACAAAGCGACCGTAATTCAGCCGCCCCATCAGTTCCGTGTTGACGTTATCTTGTGCGAAGGTCATTGAAAAGAATCCTGCCATCAGAAGGGCGATGAGCACTTTCAGAAGGAATGCCTTCCAGGCGTTAAGGCTAAATAGGTTACGTTGGTTGTCAATCTGTGTCATAGACGCTCAATTTGTTGACTTCAATTAGTTATCATTTAAAAGCGATGGCTCACAGTCTTACGAGCCGATACTATCATCAAAACCTGCATATGCATAGCGCAAGAGCATGTACTTTTCTATCGACAACGGCAGAAATGTACAGACAGAACCGAGAAAAAAGCCTGTGCCTGCTCTATCTAGTTTGGTGAAATTGACTCGGCTAGAAATCATGTTGGAGACGGCTAGTTCCTGGACAGAGACTTGCTTATTCTCTTTTTCCATGGTTAATACCTAGTCATTCATTGTCTACCTGGATGTGCCTTAGTTGCTTTCTGAATAGTTCGTATGTCTTCTTCACATCCGGCCTTACTCTTGAGTCCATTTCAGGATTGGAAAGGAGACTCTATGGTTTATCACCCGCTCTGAGATCTCCATAGATTACCACATCCTTGGCAATGCGCGGCCCAAGTTTTGGCAAATTTTGAACAAGCAGCTTTGGGAGGGCTTCGGTTGTGGATGTCAAGTCTTAACAACTACGCAATCCCTTCGCTTTTCCCCAGCTATCCTTATAAGTCTCCACCATATTTAGGTGGAATTACTTACCATCGATGGTGACGCCGAAGCGAGTGAGTACCGGACCGATTGGATTGGCTACCGTAATTGTGGCACTACCCGCTTACAGCAATCCAACAGCTTTGCGTCGATGTTTTTCTTTGGCTGCAACGATAAGTGAACCCGAATCGCCGCCCGCGCTGAAACTGCCTGGTGTAATGATGATTTGGTTTATGAAACGCGCAACGCCAGTACTGTAACCGACATCTACGGTAGCATTGATCGCGGTGACTGTGCCTTTGGTTTTTCGTGTCGTCCTACCGTATTTCATTACTTGCTGGCCGACACTGGCCGACACTCCGCTGCCGGATTTTGGGGTCCCATACCCACCCTTGGGTAAAGACTCTAAATTCGCGGTCGAGGACAGCGCTATGGCTGCGTCAATCACGTTACAGGTGGATGGATGAGCTAGACATGTCCCGGTGTTGAAAAACTGGATGGGCTCAAAATCAAACAGGGTACCAATATCGTCCGCTGGAGAACTGCCGCCGTCAAAAGTGCCTGGCTGGATTACGGCGTCGCCGAGCGAAGCTAAATTTTCATCAGCGTAGACATGGTTGTTGCTCAAGGCGAAGACATTGGAGCCATTGGTCACCCTGCAACCGATGGTTCCGGCGGTGACAGCTGGGTGCCCGGTCGAAATGCCTATGGGTACGGGTCGCGGATGGCGAACTTTCGGATCTTTTATCCGCGGCCCTTTCAGCGCTTTGATTTCGCCGGTTACGATAACACGGACTGGAATGTCATCAAGGATGTCTGGTACCGCCGCCCGTTTTGCTAAAACATCGTTTCTTGCAAAAACCACAATTGCGGGTTTGCCATCTTCGGTCATGGCGGTACCGGTGCCGATAATACCACCCCTTGCCAAAAGTTTATCCGTGTGGCGATCCTGCACGTCCATAACCGCCCGGACTTGTGGATCTGATGGGCTTAAAACAATTTCCTCCTGGAGTTCTTGCGGTTCAGCGGGGGTCTGGAATTGCTCACTGCAGCCTATCCATAGGGTTATGGACAAGGCTGCCAAAACCACGATGAGAGCGAACAGGCACCGTTGGAAATTCCGATAATTTTTCATATCATCCCCCCCTTATACATGATGGGGCGGGTTGCGCTGCTACCAATTGAAAAGACTGCTTGATGTCCCAAGCCAGCAGCAAAAGCGCCGTAAGTACGGCATAAAACAAAATACCCCATCCAAGTGGCATACCCGATTTTGGGAATACAACAAGCCCGACGGAACAACGAAATCGTCCATTGGATTTCAACAAACAAGAATTCCAATCAGTTAGGTTGTTCACAAACAGAGATGAACCCATGTATTACAAACGGCATACCAATGGACACCCGGATCACCTCAATAAATCAATATGATGAGCATAAAGATTTATATATCAACAGATTATGAAAGTGGATAACCGAATCGGAATTAGGAAGAAAAGAGAGGCAAAAAGGGGTTGGCTGATGGTGAAATACCGTCACAGATGGCTAGTTACCATCATTAA
>JAUXJX010000168.1 GCA_030624545.1 Bacteroidota bacterium
ATCAAACCAAGTTACCGCGGCCATGGCCGCCGGCAGGACTTTTTCCCTCCGCCATTTCGTATCAGCTAAAGTGGGCACATCAGTCACAGAGGTTGTAACATTTCCGCAACAAGTTACTTGATATCGGCCTCAATGTCAAGAAGAATTCCTCACAGAATATCTAACCCGGATCATTCACAAAACCCCATGACAGCCTAGAGAGGTTTTAGCGTTAAAATCATTATTTGTGAATAATAAAGGTTAGTTCAAAAAATTCAGCTCTTTATACCCTAATGCAATAAGTTCTGTATTCTTAGTGGCTTGGTGCCTTTGTTGCAAGAATTTATGAATAATTGAAGCTAATTGCACCAACCCGCCACCAGTCAAAAATTGACTTGAATTCTAATTGAGTAATCTTTATATTTAATCGAAATTTGAACATAGGCGATATCTTCGGGGCGAGGTGAAACTCCTCACCGGCGGTTACAGCCCGCGACTCCCGGCTTGCTTTGTAAGAAAAAAAGGTCGGGACTGATTCGGTGAAATTCCGGAGCCGACGGTCAAAGTCCGGATGGGAGAAGATATTGGCAGAGTCTATCTGTATGGGAACGCCCCGAAGAATGCATTTTTCTTTGGGGTTTTTTGTTTGAGGTAGAAAATCAGATGCCACCAAGGCACAAAGTCACGAAGACCATTATTTCTTAGTGCCTTTGTGACTTTGTGGCAGGGTCTTTTGCAGGAATGAAAACACAAGTTTCAAAAAAAGAACTTCGCTACATGCAGCGCGCCATCAGACTTGCGCGCAAAGCCGAGGGTGATACTTCGCCAAATCCCATGGTGGGTGCCGTGGTAGTGAAGGAGGGACGGATCATCGGTGAGGGCTTCCATCGCCGATTCGGCGGTCCCCATGCAGAGGTCGACGCGCTTGACCGGGCCGGCACTGACGCCAAGGGCGCCGAGCTCTACGTAAATCTGGAGCCATGCAGCCATTTTGGCAAAACTCCACCTTGTGTGGATCGCGTCATCCAGTCGGGCGTATCCCGCGTTGTCATCAGCAACCGTGATCCGAATCCGTTGGTAAATGGCGCCGGGCTGCGAAAGCTAAGCGAAGCGGGCATCGAGACAATTCTCGATGTGCTGCCAGACGATGGCGAAAAGCTCAATGAAGCATATTTCAAATTCATCCGCACCGGTAAGCCATTTGTCGTCCTGAAATGGGCGCAGACTATAGACGGCCGGATCGCTACAGGAACCGGCGATTCGAGATGGATCTCCAGCCAGGCGTCGAGAAAGTTTACTCATCAACTAAGAAGAGCTGCAGACGCGGTTTTGGTCGGTTCAGGCACGGTGCAAAACGACAATCCCCAGCTTACCGTACGCCACGTCAAGGGCAGGCAGCCCTGGCGGATCGTATTGGATCACCGTCTCGATATTCGTTTGGATTCCACGATACTAAATGATGATTTCAGATCCAAAACGGTTGTGTTCACTGCGAATCAGGACTCAAGCACCATCGAACCTCTTCAAGCGAAGGGAGTTGAGGTCGAGTTTGCCGCCGGTGGAAACGAGGGCCGGATTGACCTGGATGCCGTTTCGAAATGGATGGTCAAGAACCAGCTCATCTCCCTTTTGGTTGAGGGCGGTCGGCGAGTGATCACATCATATCTAAGATCCGGTGTGGTGGACAAAATCATGGTATTCGTAGCGCCCAAATTGATGGGCAAGGGAATTGATGCAGTCGGTGATCTTGGCATTGAGGCTATGCAGTATGTTCGAATGATGAAGAACGTCAGTTACAGGAAAGTTGGGCCAGATATCCTGGTGGAAGCTTATTTAAGATAAACTGGAAGAAATAGAACGCGGATCAGGCGGATCAGGCGGATTTACACCGATTGAATAAGGCAATCTGCGACAATCCGTTACATCCGTGCAAATCCGTGTTCTATTGCTAAAGACATGTTCACAGGACTGATCGAAGAAGTAGGAAAAATTGAAAGCTGCCGGCCAGTTCAAAACGGGCTGGTTTTCGAGATTTCATCCGAAGTTTTCATTGATGATCTAAAGAACGGCGACAGCATTGCCGTAGATGGCGTTTGCCTCACGGTAACAGCATTGAAAAAGGGGACTTTTTCTGTTGAGGCAGTGCAGGAGACCCTGAAGCGGTCGACGTTGGGGAAGCGCAAGAAGGCTGACCTTGTCAATCTCGAGCGCCCGTTGGCCGTTGGGCAGAGGCTGGGTGGCCATTTCGTGCAGGGCCATGTGGATGGGACAGGCAGAATCACGGGAATGGAAGCAAAGGGAAGTATGCTCTGGCTGACGATTCAAGTTCCGAAAGAACTTGGGCGCTACATCATCGAAAAGGGATCGATTGCCGTGGATGGCATCAGCCTGACTGTCGCCACTAAGGAGCCGGAAGAGATTGGCATTGCGATTATTCCATATACCCACTCGCATACGAGTCTTCAGAAAAAAACTGTGGGTGATTCAGTAAATATCGAAGTCGACATGATGGCAAAGTATATCGAAAACATGATTTCACCTCAAACCGATGCCAAAGAGACGAAAATCTCATTTGAATGGCTTAAGGAGCAGGGATTCGCATAATCGCGATGGAACCAATAAAAATAGGACTGGAATAAAATGAGCGGAAATGGTAAGTTTCAATTTAACACGATTGAAGAGGCAGTAGAGGCCCTTCGCAACGGCAAGATCATCATTGTCGTGGATGACGAAGACCGGGAGAACGAAGGAGATTTTATTACGGCGGCGTCCCATATCACTCCGGAAAAGATCAATTTCATGGCCAAACACGGACGGGGCCTAATTTGTGTTCCAATGGTCGAGGACAGATTGCACGAATTACACTTAAACCAGATGGCTACCGATAACAATCACCGTTTGGGCACGAATTTCACTGTTTCGGTGGACGCCAGACTTAACACGACGACCGGGATTTCGGCGTTCGACCGGGCAAGGACGGTAAAAGCCCTGATCGATCCGAATTCAAAACCGGATGATCTGATGCGGCCGGGTCACATTTTTCCACTAAAGGCAAGCAAGGGCGGGGTGCTTGAAAGGCCCGGCCACACCGAGGCGACAGTTGACCTCGCGCGGATCGCCGGCTTAGCCCCCGCAGGTGTTCTCTGTGAAGTGATGCATGATGATGGCACCATGGCTCGCGTACCGGAGTTGATGAAAATAGCCAAGAAGTTTCAGTTAAAGATCATCACCATAGCAGACCTGATTTCATACCGGAACAAGACCGAAGAGCTGGTAGACAAGATCGTCTCCGCCGATTTTCCTACTCGCTTCGGACATTTTACACTGCATTTCTTTGAGGGCAGAATAGACGGAATAAGCCACCTCGCCCTGGTTAAAGGTGAAATCGAGCCGCAAGATTCGATTTTGGTGCGGCTCCACTCCCAGTGTCTCACGGGCGATCTGTTGCATTCGCTGCGCTGCGATTGCGGTGAGCAGCTTGAGGAGTCCCTGAAGCGGATCAATGAGCGAGGGCAGGGGATTCTCCTTTACATGTGCCAGGAAGGCAGGGGCATCGGGCTTGCCAACAAGATCAAGGCCTATTATCTGCAGGACATGGGAAAAGATACGGTGGAAGCCAATGAAGCATTGGGATTCGATGCGGATCTGCGAGAATACGGCATCAGCGCCCAAATACTCAAGGAGTTGGGTGTAAAAAAGGTGGCTTTGCTAACTAATAATCCTAAGAAGGTCCTGGGACTGCGAGATTATGGTTTTGAACACGTAGAGCGTGTTCCTCTCGAAATTCCGCCCAATCATGTCAACCAGAGATATCTTGCAACCAAGAGGGATAAATTGGGGCACTTGATTATGGAGGGAGAAGTGTAACTGAGAATCGACATCACTTCGAATTGTTGGGATCAAGATGAACACATCAGCCTTAAAGAAACTCGAAATACATAAGGAATTATCTCATATTCCGGACAATCAACTGGATCAAGTAAAGGAATGCATAGAAACCATTCTGAAGGAATCTAAGAGTGCTGCAAGAAGCAATCGAAGCTTGGTAGGAATTTGGGAGGACAAAGAGTTTGATAGACATTAATTGTTGATAAACACTGATGAACACCGAACGGCACCGTACAGAGAATTATTTGACGAGTAACACTGTGGAGACTGAATTGTCCCACTAAAGGGCTCGGTGATTTCGGTGTTGTTCAGTGTTGAATAAATAGAGTTGATGAGTCATCTTTAACGATGAGTTTTCTAACATTCTGGAGATAGCATGACCCATTCTTTTGAAGCGAAACTGGACGCCACCGGCAAGAGATTTGCCGTCGTGGTGTCCCGGTTTAATGAGTTCATTACGGATCGATTGCTTGCCAGTGCGAAGGACTGTATCATACGGCATGGCGGGAGCGAGGATGGCATCGAAATTGCCCGGGCTCCCGGATCCTTCGAAATTCCCCTGACTGCCAAATTGATGGCTGAGACGGGTAAATACGACGCCGTTATCTGTCTCGGCGCTGTTATACGCGGGGCAACTCCCCATTTTGATTACATCGCAAGTGAAGTGTCGAAAGGCATATCCAGTGTTAGTTTGTCGACAGGAATTCCAACGATTTATGGTGTTATCACTGCGGATACCACTGAACAGGCCATCGAGAGGGCTGGAACAAAAATGGGGAACAAAGGCTGGGACGCCGCACTCTCGGCAATCGAGATGGCAAATCTTGTCGCGCTGGTGAAAGGATGATGGCGCTTCTATTCGCACTCCTCCTTTTCCTTGGTGCGGTCCAATTTGCCAATGCCCAGGACGGCAATTGGACTTCCGTAACGAACCAGCGGAGCGTAAGCGATATTGAATCGACAGGCGACGTCCTAATCTGCGCAACAAACGGTGGAGTTTTGGTTTTCGATCCATTCCAGCAGCAATTCGTCGGCTCTTTTACCAATATAAATGGCCTCAGTAGTAACCAACCCGCTGAGGTGATTGTCGACCACGACGGCAATTGGTGGTTGGGGATGGAACAGGGCGCGCTGAACTCATACCGCGCCGACGATCAATCATGGGAAGTATTTAGGGATTTTGAAAGACTCACAATTCACGATATGGAATTGAGAGGCGACAGTCTCTTTGTCGCTCTCGATATTGGCGTCAGCGTTTTCCTGCTCGGTAAAAAAGAGGCGAAAGAAACCTATAAGAAGCTGGGCAATATTCCTGTAGAAGTCGATGCCTGGGACACCCTGGTCGATTGGCCTTTCATATACGTGGCAACAGACCATGGGCTCTCCGTCGCCGACTTGCGCCAGGTTAACCTAAAGGCTCCGCAAAGCTGGCAAAATTTCACCGGATTGAATGGCCTGGTTTCGAACAAGGTGCTTGCCCTGGGGACCCACGCAGGAAATATATTTGTAGGCACGGACAGGGGGGTGCAGAAATTTACTGAT
>JAUXJX010000388.1 GCA_030624545.1 Bacteroidota bacterium
AGGAGTCCGGGGTCACGTTCAAGACGCCCATAATGTGAGTTCGCTCGTGAAGCCGCAACTCCTTGTTTTTTATTTGCCAAACATACGGCCCACAGCCCTGGGAAAGTTCCAGAATAAACGCCACTTCGGAGAAAACTGAAATCAGACCGTCGGCGCCGGTCATTGAAGGAAGGCAGGTACGATAGCACGAGGTCAGGCCAGACACGATCAGATCGGAGCCAAGGACCCGGGAGCCGATTCCGTGATCGCACAATATGGTAGACAAAGCCTTCTGCAGCTGGGGCGACAGCCGAATGATGCGGAGGCACAACATAGATTCTCCCGCATGGTCGGGAAGAGGCCGTATGAAATGAATCCTTATGTGTTCAGGAAATCTATTCAATTCACCGGTTCTCCTTGCCTTTGCAAAAGTATAACCAAGCGCTTGCGCGCCTCCTCTTTGAATCGATCATTCGGGCCTCGATTATTTCGAATTCGCATACGCAGATATTCTATGGCCGAATCTACATCTCCCTCTTTCTCACGAATAGATGCCAGGTAGAGAAAGGCATCAGGATTTGAATTCTGGTTTGCCAATTCTTCGAAGATTCGACTCGCATCTTGAATTTTCCCTTGATGGAAATAGGCAACAGCCAGGTTGAATTTGATCGGTGCGAGATTCGCGTAGGGCATTTCAAGCATGCCTGAATAAAGTGAAAGCGCTTGGTCATAGCTTTGCTGCAATATGTCGAGTTTGCCTAAAGTCATGTTGGCATCGTAGTGCTGCGGGTTGAATTTCAAGATTTCTAAAAGCATCTCTCGCGAGTCCTCGGGACGGCTCTTGAGATTAAGATAATCGGAATAATGTATTCGAGCCTGAACCGAAGCAGGATTGACGAAAACAGCCATGCGGAAAAGAGCTTCTTCATCCAAAAACTTAAGGTCTTTATAGCGGCTCGGGTGCAAATGCGTAAAATCCAGATATAATCGATCGTTGTCCGGTTCAAGATAGTAACTCTCTTTCAAATTTTCTTCTGCAATTACGAAATTCTCGGTTAGAATTGAATATTCCCCGCTGATTCTCGCAACGCGGGCATCTTTTGTGTCTTGGTCAACTAGCTGGTCGAGATGTTGTGAAGCCTGTGAAAGATATTGCTGAAAATAACCGCCGCCGGCTTTTGCGATCAGGGCAGAATCAATTTCGAGCTGAGCCAGTTCCAGGCGGGCGGGATAAAAATCACTACGGATCCGCAGACTTTCTTCAAATTCACTACGGGCGGATGCCAAGTCACCGCTGATATAAGCCATCCTTCCCCTTGCCCAAATCCGCTGCACATCTTCCGGCCATCTCGATACGTAAATGCTGGTATCAACCGCGCTTAACGAAAAAGCTTCCAACATTTCAAGGTTGAGATCGAGCCTGTGGTTTTCGGACCTGACCACAGCCTGACGGATTGTGTCAAACCCTGCGGATCGATTTCGAATCAAAAGGTCGGCCGAGATTTCATTAGGGGAATCGCCCTGGTTCCAGATAAAGACATAGTCTGCTGCCATGAAATCGATGAGTTTCGCCCGATAAGCCGGAAATCGGAGAGAATCCCAATTGGCGATGGAAAGCGGCCAGTCGGGATGATATGTCAAGAACTTATCCCTTTCAGCCTTGATCTTTATGGATTCGTAAAGATAAATCTCATTCAAGTAAGAATCGAGATATGCATCGAGAAAATGAGGGCTAAGCCCCGAAATGATTAAAACGCGGTTTCGCTCATGAGGGGGCGGGAATTGGCGCCAGAGATAGCTGTAGCCCAGAAACCAGAATATGGTCAGAACCGTCCCCACCAGCCAGAGGCGGCTTAGCCTGAGAATTCCGGAATAACGATACACGAACCAGAGAATGAACCATGTGATTGCTATCAAAGCGGCAAGCAGCCATATGCCTCCGGGCATATTCCCCGAGTAAAAGTCCAGTCCAGTGCGAGCCATCCAGGGCAAGCTATTTTGCCAAGATTAAGAATTGAGGTATGTGGAAAAATTCCGGGAAGTGAATCCTCTGTTAATCCCTATCCGCATCGTCAGCCTCGGAGGTCTGTTTTTCGACCCTTTCCATTTCCTTTCTGGCGGCGCCGGCCCGTCCTCGCCGCGTCTTGACCGTCACCCGGGCTGTCTGCGGTTTTCAGGGGTGCCTTTTTCGCTCGCGGCTTTCGAGGCTTGAGTTTCTTCCCGTCCAAAACCACGTCAACTTCGTCGCCATCCAAAATCTCATGTTCCAGCAGCGCTTCGGCAAGAACGTGAAGTTTATCCATATCGTCCTTAAGGAGACCCTCCGTACGTTGGGCTGCTTCCTGAACGATGCGAGTGATTTCCTCGTCAATCAACCGTGCGGTCCATTCGCTGTAGTTTTTCGAGCGAGCGATCTCGCGCCCCAGGAAGATCTCTTCATCGGCTTTGCCAAAGCTTAGTGGACCCAGGGCGTCGCTCATGCCCCATTCGCAGACCATTTTTCGCGCCAAATCGGTCGCCTGATCGATATCGTTGCCGGCGCCGGTGGTAAAATGATCAAATACCAGTTTTTCGGCAGAGCGGCCTCCCATGAGATGACAGAGACGAATCTCGAGATACTGCCTGGAGTAGGAGTGCTTTTCATCAATCGGCAAGTAGGAGGTAGCTCCCAATGCACGGCCCCTGGGGATTATGGTTACCTTGTGAACCGGGTCTGAGCCAGGAATCAGTTTGGCGACCAATACATGACCGGCCTCGTGATAGGCGGTAAAGCGTTTTTCTTCTTCACGGATGAGCATGCTTTTGCGCTCAGCCCCCATCATGACCTTGTCCTTGGCTTCCTCCATGTCTTCCATATCGACATGTTTTCTGCCCTTACGCGCGCTGAGGAGAGCGGCTTCATTAACCATATTGGCCAGGTCCGCACCCGAAAATCCCGGTGTTCCTTTTGCCAGGATATTCAGATCAACGTTGTCTGAGAGCGGGATTTTTTTGGTATGAACCTTCAGAATTCCCTCTCGACCGCGAATATCCGGCCGGTCCACGATGATCTGGCGATCGAAACGCCCGGGACGAAGCAGCGCGTGATCAAGCACATCCGGTCTATTGGTGGCCGCGATGAGAATCACCCCTTCATCGGTTTCGAAGCCGTCCATTTCCACGAGGAGCTGGTTCAAGGTCTGTTCCCGTTCGTCATGGCCGCCACCGAGGCCCGCCCCTCTATGCCTGCCGACGGCGTCAATCTCATCAATAAAGATAATGCAAGGCGCATTCCGCTTGCCCTGTTCGAACAGATCCCTCACCCGTGATGCGCCCACGCCAACGAACATTTCAACAAAATCTGCGCCGCTAATGCTGAAAAAAGGAACCTCTGCTTCGCCGGCCACAGCCTTGGCCAAAAGCGTTTTCCCGGTCCCGGGAGGCCCAAGTAGAAGGGCGCCCTTGGGAATTC
>JAUXJX010000503.1 GCA_030624545.1 Bacteroidota bacterium
CACTGCCGTGGTGAGGAAGACGCGATCGCCCCAGATGACCGGCGTCGAATGTCCGCTGCCCGGCAGTGCAATCTTCCAGCGAATGTTCTTGCTCTCACTCCATTCCACCGGCGGATTCGCGTGCGGCGCCACGCCAGTACTAAGAGGGCCGCGCCACTGCGGCCAGAAGCGTTCTGCGTCTGCGACACTGTTGTCGTCCGCCGCCGGTACCCCCAGCAGCGAGTACGCCGCGAAGATATGGACAAGCAATCTTACCACTGTACTATGAACCTCCCAGGCGTTCCCTCATTCTACTTATACGCACCTGAATGTCCCAAATCTGCAAGAATATTTGCGACGAGCTAACCCATCCCGGCTTGCCCGAGTTTTTCGAGAATTTTGTAATGGGGAATCGTCTCACCGAGTAACTTCATACGTCAATGCTTCGCCATTCCTTTTTCACTTTATTCAGTCTGTTATAGTTAGAATTCTTGAACTTGACTTTGCGGACATAATAGTGATATTTCTCATCCTCTGCAACCTGAAATGAATTGAGGATAACTACAATTTCGATGGCGTGAATCGTGGCTCTTTAAAGATTTTCTTGGCCAACGTGCCGTTTGTGCAGAATCCCTCACCGAAACCAGTTGAGCCTTTAATTTCTGTTCTGTTTCGGGAAGAGCCCAGGCATGTACACAACAGCTTTGTCAATAGGAGAATGTGAATCGTTGCAACGCAGAAGAAGTCTCGGCCTCTCTAAATACTCTCCACAATGGCTGATACCGGTCTATCCAGCCTCTCTCCGATCTGCTGCCGCCACATGGCGTAATACAATCCTTTCATTTCGATAAGATCATCATGGCTGCCTGTTTCGACAATTCTTCCCTTCTCCAACACAAAAATCTTATCCGCGTGCATAATGGTGGAAAGTCGATGTGCGATGAGAATGGTAATCAAATCATCACGAGCGGAAATCTCACGAATCGTTATAGTAATGTCCTCTTCGGTCAAGGAATCAAGTGAGGAAGTTGCTTCATCGAACACGAGCAGATCGGGGCGGCGAAGCAATGCTCTCGCGATGGAGAGACGCTGCTTTTCGCCTCCGGACACCTTCACGCCACCCTCGCCAATCACCGTATCGAGCCCCTTGTTTGCTCGGTCCAGCAGGCTCTGGCAAGCGGCCTTGTGTAAGACATCGAGGGCTTCTTCGTCCGTGGCATTGGGATTGACAAACAGAAGATTCTCCCGGATGGTTCCGGCGAAAAGCTGCGTGTCTTGTGTCACAAATCCGATCCGTTCGCGCAGATGATCGAGATCTATATCTTCGCTGGAATAATCGTTGTAGAGAATGCGGCCGGACTGTGGTGGATAAAGGCCGACCAGCAATTTCACCAGCGTGGTCTTGCCGGAACCGGAAGGACCGACAAATGCGATGGTCTCGCCGCGTTGGGTTTTGAATGAGATATCTTCAAATGATGTGGTCATGGCAGATTGGTATTTGAAGCTCACATTTTCGAAAGCAAGTGTGTTGATATTCTCCATCGAAACCGGTGACAAGGGCTTCGGTTCCTTCGGTGTAGCCAAAATCTCCTGGAAATTGTTGAGCGACGCTTCTGCTTCACGATACGTGTTGATGACGGTTCCCAACTCCTGCAATGGGCCGAAGATGAAGAAGGAATAGATCCACAGAGAGAAGAATTCACCAAATGTAATGTGCTGTGCAAATATGAGGTACATCATGAGGCCAAGGATGGATGTCCGCAAGAAATTCACTGATGTCCCTTGAATAAAGCTGAGACTGCGAAGATAGCGCACCTTCTTCAACTCCAACTGTAAAATCTTTCCGGTAGTGTTGTTCAGCCTGGTAATTTCCTGCTGTGAAAGTCCCAGGCTTTTTACCAATTCGATGTTGCGCAACGACTCCGTTGTGGAGCCGGCAAGTGCCGTTGTTTCGCCTACGATAACTTTCTGGATCGACTTGATCTTCTTGCCAAGCACAGAGCTTAGCCAACCCAGGATTGGAATGGTCAGAAAATAGACGGGCGCAATCAACCAATACACGCTGATTGCATAGATCATGACGAATATGACACCAACCAAGGTCGTAAAAAGAACATTTATGGTAGTCGCTATGACTTTCTCAACGTCCGTTCGCACTTTCTGCAGCTTCCCCAGTGTTTCGCCGCTACGCTGATCTTCAAAGACCTGGAAGGGAAGTTCAAGCGAATGACGCAGGCCGTCTGTATACATCTGGGCGCCCATCCGTTGTGTTACTACATTGATCACATAGTCCTGAAAGTTCTTTGCCACACGCGACACAAAAGCCACTCCAACCGCCGCCGCCAGCAGCACGCTAACGCCTCGGAAAAATTCCGGGCCGGTGAATTCCTGAAATTTCGTGACATATCTATCGATGATGAGACGAAAGATAAAAGGATCTAAAAGAGAAAACACCTGGTTGATTGTGGCTAAAACCAAGGCAATCACAATCAGCTTCCAGTATTGTCTGATGTACGAAAAGAGCAGCTTCATGAATCTTCCTCGACGTTTTTCTATTGAATTGTGCCCAACGAATCCCTCTTCGAAGCGAGGAGCCTGTTCCGGCTAATAACACTGTATTAAGCGTTAAGATAAGCTAATTTACTAAATTCAAATCAGCAACGATTTTCCGAAAATGCTCAAATAAGACCCCTCTCTAATTCCTCCTTTTGCCATGGGCATATACTATTTTGTGTTGGATTGACTTATCTACATCCCCCTGTGTCCCCCTTCGAAGGGGGACTTGCTCAAAACATTAATAATCAATATATTTGATGTTTATAGAAGCCAATTCTCTAATCTCAATCTTCACGGC
>JAUXJX010000326.1 GCA_030624545.1 Bacteroidota bacterium
ATGCAGTGAAAGCCCGGCAACCGCCGCAAGGAATAAAATCGAAATTGTCTTTGCCTTCTTCATGGTCACCTCAATAAGCGTCCCCATTTGGGGTATCTAATAATTAGATAGTTTTTCCATTTTTTGGTTACAAAACGCGAACTAAATTTGGCCTATATTGTTCACAAGAATCTCACGCAAAGACGCCAAAGCGCCAAGAATACTAGGGATATGAATGATACATTTCAAACACGGGTCCAAAAAGATTTATCAATCCTTTGCGTTCTTCGCGCCTTTGCCTGAGTCAATTTATTCAAGTTAGTACAAGAAAAACTGAAATGCATCAAAAAATATTTCACAGATTTGGAGAGATTGAATCATATCCTTGCCAGGAGATAATCACAAGAAATGCTTAAATCGGGGGCTGCGGGCTTAAGGCCGATTCCATTTTCCGCTTGACTAGTTTGTAACAATCTAACATATTGCAACAAGTCCTTTCCCCTGCAAAAAAGATCACGATTCGGGGAAAATTGGGTCGTACATGACGATTTTTCCAGACAACAAATTCAAAGGAGGTTGCCATGTATCAATATCATGATTGTTCAAAAACTGGTACGGCTGATTGATGATAATCCAGGCTGGAGGGAAAAATTCAACGACGTTCTCGCCAAAAAATCTTGCCACATAATCGAATAATTCCAATTTTCATAGTACCCATCCGAAGATTTAGAGTATCATACTTTATGCACTATCATTTTCGCTTCGGCAATAAAGTATGGCATCCAGGTTTTTCATTCTTGCTTCAGCCCTATCCACCCTTCTCCTTCTCAACGGTGCCACCGCCCCCGAAAGTCCCAAACAGCTCTGTTGGGTTATAGAGGCATGCTGCAAGCTTTCCCGTCTGCCGCCGGGCAGGCCTTCACACAACTTTTCACGCAATTGTTCTTGCTTTTATCCAGTCGTTGCTGTACCTTATTGCCAGAGCAAAGAATACTAATTGAAAGGATCACAAGTGCCAAGAACAAATTACAAATTTGAAAAGCGCCAAAAAGAATTAGCTAAGATAAAGAAGAAAGAAGAAAAAAGACTGCGGAAACAAGATAAGAATAAGTCGGATGCGGAAGAGAATCGGCTGAATGACACAGATTCCGAGGCTGTCAATTCCGATGAAGACCCAGTCATTCCAGAGGGTATACAGAAACCGCCGGCTCAAACCTGATTCGCGGTCGCCGTTCCTTTTAACCAAACGCCCAGCCATTATCCTCAATAGCAGTACCGCACACCCCAAAAAATCTTGTCACATAATCGAATAATTCCAATTTTCATACGCCTATCCGAAAAATATAGTGTATCATACTGTATACATTATCATTTTTGGTCAGTAAAAAGTATGAGACCCAGGTTTTTCATTTTTGCTTCAATCCTATCTACCTGTTTCCTTCTCAACGGCACCGCAAGCCCCAAGGAGCGTGCGGAAATTCGGGCAATCTGGGTGACCCGCTGGGATTATGATAGTCCTGACGACATCAGGCGAATCATCGACAATGTAGCGGATTCGCGCTTCAACATGATATTCTTTCAGGTGCGCGGCAACGCGTCCGTATTCTATCCATCCCAATACGAGCCGTGGGCGGACGAGCTTGGCGGCAGCGATCCTGGTTGGAATCCCCTGGAAGAGGCGATCCGGCATGCCAAGAAAAGAGGCGTGCAATTGCATGCCTGGGTAAACGTGTTTCCCGGCTGGCGGGGAGTCCAGCCCCCTGAGAATCCGGCTCAATTATACAATGCCCATCCCGACTGGTTTATGCTGGACGAAGACAAGCAGCCTATGCCGCTCAACTCTCACTATGTCTGGATCAATCCGGCGCTGCCGGAAGTGCAAAACCACCTGGAAAACATTGTGCTCGAATTGGCGGACACGCCCGGGCTGGACGGCATCCATTTCGATTATTTCCGCTATCCCGGACCGGGATTTTCCTATGATAGGTCAAGCGTCAATCGTTTTGGGCGGGAGTCCGGAAAGGCGCCAGCCGATTCTTCCGATTTATGGGATGAATTTCGCAGGACCCAAATTACCAACTGGCTTCGAAATGTCAACAAGAAAATCAAGGCCAAGAATCCGTTTTTTAAGATTAGTTCTGCTGTCATTGGCGCGTACGGTCTTGGGCCGAGGGTTTTCCTACAAAACGCTCACCAATGGCTCAGCGAAGGCATCATCGATTATATCGTGCCCATGACCTACACACCGGACACGCGGCTGCTGCGGCGCTGGCTCACGAAGCATGGTACGCATTTGGATAAAGAGAGAATCCTGCCCGGCCTTTTTGTTTATCCGGATCCGGACCTCAATCTACTCAGGGAGCAGATCCAAAGCGTCAGGGACCGCCAATATTCCGGTTTTTCTGTCTTTGCATATCGCACGCTGTTTCCAGGGCACCATGTTTCGGGTGCGGTGAATTCCACTCTAAGAGCCGCTTTTGCGGCCGAATCTTATATTCCGCAATTTCTTTCCTCCATCAGCACAAATGTGATACGCGAAGTTCGGTGGTTCCCCGAGAATCCAATTGAGGGAGACTCCATACGAATTGTGTGCAAAATCGAGGGGAATGAGAATAACTTCAAACTTCGACTTTTTGCATTGTGGTTCAATGAGACTTCAAGATCAAGAACCCTTCGGCTTAACCTAAAAAGACTGGAAGCGCGGCCTGAGTATTGGTATGCCCCGGAATACATCCCGCCGCAGCGAGCCGGAGATAATCTTGTTTTGCGAGTTTTTGCATATCAACGCGGCCAGGAAAAGAAGACAGCATTCGCGAGCGGCCTCCATCAAATTACCATTGACGTGTCAAAATCTGGATATCGCTACGACGGTCCGTTCGGGCCGCTGCTGACAATGGTAACCACGGGAGCCGTTGACGCGGAAAACAGAATCTGGGTCTGGGAACCGGGCAAAGGAATTCGAATCATCAACCCGGATGGCCTAGAAGCGTCATTCTCCCCAATTAATACTCTGACCGACAAGGAAGGCAATATCCAAAAACTGAATGGCATCGCCGGAATGTCGATACTGGCAGACAGCAGCGTTGGATTTATGATTTCCCGGAATGACAGCACGCACCTTTTTGCGGCAAAGGGAAATTCCCCTGTGCTTGCGGCCAGGATGAAATTTCCAAGGCCGGGGCGTGACATGGCCGCCGCGGCGGATGGCTCAATTTTCGTCCTCCGTAATGGAGGCTGGTATATTGTGAACCGAAACGGCGACCTGATCGGAGAATACCCTTTCAGCGAATCTCACACGGTGAACAACATCGCCGTCAGTCCCAATGGAAGAGAGGTTCTTATCGCCTGCAGGACTGAGGGTACGGTTCACCGCTGGGCCGGCTACACTACACTCACAAAAGCTCTTTACACAGCATTGTCGGATCTGGACATCCAGACTATGGGAATCGGCAGTGTGTCGATCGGAAGCACCGGCCTTATTTTTCTGGCGGAGACTTCTACCGGATACTTGAGGATTCTGGAAGCCGATTTCGGCCTGGTCGACGTGCTTTGTGAATGCCGGGCGCCAAGACTGGCTTTGCCCTCCTTTGACAACGAATTCTTTTATATTTTGGAAACCGGCGGCACAACCCCGGTCCGCATGTCAAGGTGGAATTCAAACCCCTATTGAACCTACTAGAAGCCACTCGTAATCGTTATCAGAAATCTGATAGTCTTTCAGATTTCTGATAATAATCCCCGGTGATTGCGCGAGACATTTTCGGTTCGCCGTCCAACAGCTCCATTTGAGGGAATTCTCTAGTACCTTAATTATCATATTGTTATGGCTCGATATTTCGGGCACTGGAGGAA
>JAUXJX010000258.1 GCA_030624545.1 Bacteroidota bacterium
GCAATTGGCCGCCTCCGATGATGCAAAACTCCGGTCTTGCCTTTCGAACGCAAATCGTGTCCGCGACGCAGCAGCGGCCCTGCGCCAGAACAATTCCAACTTTTTTCAGCATATTCAGCAGGAATTCACACCACAGAATATGCGGCAGAGCTACTACCCGGACAAGTTCCGCTACAAGAATTGGTTTGAAGATTATCCCGGGCTGGAACAGGCTACCAACGACCTCCTGACCGATATTGGGGCCTTGAGGCGAGAGCTGGATTTGCTGGTTCGAAGTCTAAATGAGATTCCTGTATCCGGATTTGTTGAAGACAAAAGATCGATGTTCGAGGATTCCCGTACTTTTTTTCAAGCAATGCTGGAGACCCTATCCGACCTGCAATTCAACATAAAACAGCTGTTGCAAGAAAATCAAAGCGATATAGTCTATTGGGTTGAGATATCCAGAAGGGAAGACAGCTATAATGCCCGCTTTCGTTCGGCGCCGCTGCAAGTTGCACCTAGACTTAGGGATCTGCTGTATGGCCGTTTGCGGACCAGCGTATTTACGTCCGCAACGCTCAGCATCGATCAATCTTTCGAATTCTTCGTCAAACGGTTAGGAGTGGATCTGCTTCCTGAGGAACGTCGAAATTTCCGCATATTAGGATCCCCATTTGATTATGAATCTCAGATCAGGGTTCTCATACCGAGCTATATGCCCGATCCTCGCAGCCCTGTTTTCATACGGGGTTGTGCAGATCTGATTCGGAATTCGGTGCTGGATTCTAGAAAGGGCACATTGGTTTTGTTTACCTCGTATGACATGCTAAATCAAACTTATGAGCGGGTCGGTCAGCACCTGCGCTCCCACAATATGCTCACCGTGGCGCAAGGTAAAAGCGGATCGAGGAACAATTTGCTCAAGATGTTTCGTGACGGAAGTGCGCAGGTACTGCTTGGCACCCAGAGCTTTTGGGAAGGCGTCGATGTTCCGGGCGAAGCCCTGGAGATGCTGATCATCACCAAGATTCCTTTCGAAGTGCCGACTGAACCGGTCGCCAAGTCCCGGGCCGAGCTGATTGAAGCGAACGGCGGCAATAGCTTTTACGATTACACGGTTCCAAATGCGGTGCTGCGGTTTCGCCAGGGATTTGGCAGGCTTATTCGATCGAAGAGTGATCGCGGCATCGTGCTCTTGCTTGACTCAAGGATGGTTTCATCTCGCTATGGCCCGATTTTTCTGAATTCAATGCCGGTGGAGCCTGAAATCATCGAAAATCAAGACGATATGTTGTCCCGCATCAAAGACTGGTTTTCAACCGATACGGTTCACCGGCCAGAAGGAGCAGCATGAAGGAAATCACCTTAACAGGAGAGAATCTGAATCTCGACCAGTTGTGGCAGATCGCAAAGGAAGGCGCCCTTGTGGGGATTGACGAAGACCGGTTGAAGGTAGTCAATCGATCCAGAGAGGTAGTGGAGCGGGCCATGGCGAGCGGCCAAGTGATCTATGGGGTTACAACCGGGTTTGGCAAGCTTAGCGACGTAAAGATCTCCTCAGAAGATGCCACCACGCTGCAATTGAATCTGCTGCGCAGCCATGCGGCCGGTGTCGGTACGCCGGTGCCTGCCTCTGTAAGCAGGGGTATAATGGCACTAAAACTGAACAATCTGCTTCGCGGCTTTTCCGGAGTACGTGCTGAGATCCTTTTTCATCTTGCCGAGTTCCTCAATGGCGGCGTTAGTCCTATCATTCCGAGTAAAGGGAGTGTTGGCGCATCGGGAGACCTTGCTCCTCTTTCACATATGTCGCTCGTTCTTGTCGGGGAGGGTGAAGCGGAGTGGAAGGGTGAGCGCATGTCAGGATCTGATGCACTAAAAGCGGCGGGATTGGAGCCTCTGCAACTCGAAGCCAAAGAGGGCCTCTCTTTGATTAATGGAACCCAGTATATGACCTGCCTGGGCGCGCTGGGAGTAAAGCGGGCTTTTGACCTGGCCAAGACGGCCGACATTATCGCGGCCATGACTGCCGATGGTATGAAAGCGACTCCCGTTGCCTTCGATTCCCGCATTCAGGCGGTGCGAAACCAGGCAGGCCAGATGGCGTGTGCGCAGAATTTGACCGCGCTGATGACAGGCAGTGAAATCAGGATGTCACATCTGGACTGTAAGAAGGTTCAGGATGCCTATTCGATCCGCTGTATACCCCAGGTTCATGGAGCCTGCCGGGATACAATTCGATATGTGAAAGACGTTATTGAACGTGAGTTGAATGCCGTGACCGATAATCCACTGGTTTTCCCCGTTGAAGGAGAGATTCTCTCCGGCGGCAATTTCCACGGCGCCCCAATTGCCATGGCTTTGGACTTCCTTAGCATCGCCCTGGCCGAAATGGCGAACATTTCGGAACGCAGAGTTGCAATGATGATGGATTCATCTTTCAGTGAGCTTCCTGATTTCTTGACGCCAAAGCCCGGACTCAATTCGGGGCTTATGCTTGCACAAATCACGGCCGCGGCCATGGTATCGGAAAATAAAACCCTGTCCCATCCGGCCAGTGTCGATTCAATTCCAACCTCTGCCAACAAGGAAGATCATGTCAGCATGGGCGCTAACGCGGCAAACAAAATGTGGCAGGTATTGGAGAATACCGAAACGGTCCTTGCCATTGAGCTGTTAAGTGCGGCACAAAGTGTGGACCTGCGTGCCCCACTGCACGCAGGTGAATACATCATGGTTGCCCACAACCACTTGCGCAATAAAGTGCCATTTCTGGACCATGATAGACAATTGTCAGAGGATATTGAGAAAGCAGTTGAGCTTGTATCTAACTTTGAGTTGCTGCGGGCGGTGGAGGGGAAGATGGAATTGCAGTGAAAAATTGGGTGTCCCTTAAAGCATTTGGTGCTTTACATTAAATTAATTTCATTACTTGATATAACGGAGCAATCAATGGAGAATGAAAGGATCTTAGAAGAAGGCCTCACTTTTGATGACGTCCTCTTGGTGCCGGCTAAGTCCGAGGTGCTGCCAAGGGACACTGACGTGAAGACCCGGCTCTCACGCAACATCGAATTGAATATTCCGCTCGTTAGCGCCGCCATGGATACCGTAACGGAAGCGGAGCTGGCGATCGCGCTCGCCCGCGAAGGGGGCATAGGCATTATCCACAAAAACATAAGTATCGAACTGCAGGCGGCGGAAGTAGACAAGGTCAAAAGGTCTGAAAGCGGCATGATTCTCGATCCGGTTACGCTGCCTCCCGACTCGCGCGTAAAAGACGCTTTGGCGCTCATGGAGCGTTATCATATCTCAGGTGTGCCTGTCGTGGAAGGGAAAAAACTCGAGGGGATTCTAACCAACCGGGATCTCCGCTTTGGCGCCGATCCGAATCTGCCCATCTCGGAGTTGATGACGAAGAACAACCTGGTCACTGCACCGGTAGGAACATCGCTTGAAGAGGCGACGAAAATTCTACACCGGCATCGAATCGAGAAGTTAATGATCGTCGACGATCATTTTCAGCTCAAGGGACTGATCACAGTCAAGGACATTCAAAAGAAACGGATGTATCCAAGAGCATGTAAGGACACGCACGGCCGCCTGCGAGTGGGGGCTGCAGTTGGTGTTGGCCCTGAAACCCTTTCGCGGGTTGCATCATTGCATAAGGAAGAAGTTGATGTGATCGCAGTTGACACGGCACATGGCCATTCCCGTGGTGTCATCGAGACGGTCAGATCGATTCGCTCCGCATATCCGGATCTAGAGCTGATCGCCGGCAATATTGCCACGGCCGAGGCCGCGGAGGATCTCATTGAAGCCGGAGCAGATGCAATCAAAGTGGGCATTGGCCCCGGCTCGATTTGCACCACACGCGTCATTGCGGGGGTTGGAGTTCCCCAAATAACCGCGGTTCTGAATGCCGCGCGAGTCGCTAATCGTCACAATATCCCCGTCATTGCAGATGGGGGAATCCGGCAGACCGGGGATATAGCCAAGGCGATCGCTGCGGGCGCCAATTCTGTCATGCTGGGTAGTCTGTTTGCGGGACTGGAAGAGAGTCCCGGCGAAACGATTTTGTACGAAGGACGGAGCTACAAGGTGTATCGCGCTATGGGGTCGTTGGCCGCCATGCGCAGGGGCAGCGCTGACCGTTATTTTCAGGATAAATTTCAAAAGAAACTCGTGCCTGAGGGTATCGAAGGGAGGGTACCCAACCGCGGCAAACTCTCCGATGCCGTTTTCCAATTCATTGGCGGACTGCAAGCAGCGATGGGTTACTGCGGCGCCAGAAACATCGAAGAAATGAGAACTAAGGCCCAATTCCAGCGCATGACTCCCGCCGGTTTGCGAGAA
>JAUXJX010000064.1 GCA_030624545.1 Bacteroidota bacterium
AAGGAATATGTGTCATTCTCACGGCAGACTCCACTTTGTTTACATTCTGTCCACCGGGACCGGATGCACGAAAAAGATCGACGCGAAGCTCCTTGGGATCGATGTGGATGTCTACATCCTCAGCCTCCGGAAGAACAGCGACGGAGGCGGCAGATGTATGGATTCTGCCACTCGACTCGGTCGCTGGAATCCGCTGGACCCGATGCACACCTCCCTCAAACTTCAGTCTGCTGTAGACGTCACGGCCTGAGATGCCAAAAACAATTTCCTTGAAACCGCCAATGCCCTGCGGATTGGAGTTGAGAATTTCCAGTTTCCAATTCGTCCTTTCCGCAAAGCGTGAGTACATGCGAAACAGATCGCCGGCAAATAGCCCAGCCTCATCCCCGCCGGTTCCTGCCCGGATCTCCATGATGATATTCTTCTCATCCATTGGATCCTTGGGAATCAGCATTAGCTTGATTTTACCCTCAAGCTGCTCCATGTTTTCACGCAGCTCCTTAAGCTCTAATTCCGCCATTTCTCGAAGTTCGATTTCGATGTCTTCACTCAGCAGTTCTTCATCGTCTTCGATTTTCTTCAGTACGGATTTGTACTCGCGAATTTTATCGACAAGAGGAGCAAGCTCGCTCTGCTCTTTGGAAAGCTTCGTGTATTTGTCGAGATCCGAAACCACTTCCGGATTCCCCAATTCTGCCAAAACGGCTTCAAATCGATCTATGATTTCGGAGAGTTTTTCTAGCATTGATGTACGTATCTCAGAATGGTCTTATCGCTGTCAGGTAGTCACCCCGGAATTGCCCAAAAAAAAGACGGAATATCCAAACTGAAAATCCGGATTATTCCGTCTCAAAAATTCAGAAAGTTTGCTAATTTGAATTTTCTGCCTTCTGGTATTTGCGCATAAATTTCTCAACACGGCCGGCGGAGTCAACCAATTTTTGTTTACCGGTAAAAAATGGATGACAATTCGAGCAGATGTCTACATGAATGTCGCCAACGGTAGATCGAGTTTGAAACGTATTACCGCAAGCGCAACTTATGGTGGCGACGTCATATTTCGGATGAGTACCTTTTTTCACAGTCTTCTCCTCGTTTGAATCATGGCGCATAATTTATCGCAAAATCGACCGGATTGCAACTAAATGTCAACATCGAGCCCGGCCATTGCGATTTTTACTTGCTCATGGAGTCGAGAAATTCTTTATTGGTCTTGGATCGTCTGATTCTTTCGAGCAAAAACTCCATTGCCTCAATTGAGTTGAACTCACTGAGAAACTTGCGCAGAATCCACACTCGATTGAGAGCCTTTTCATCCATCAGCAATTCTTCTTTCCGGGTTCCCGAGCGGTTCAAATCTATGGCGGGGAAGGTACGGCGGTCAGCGAGATCTCGGTCGAGCACCAATTCCATGTTGCCGGTGCCCTTAAACTCCTCAAAGATCACTTCATCCATCCGGCTGCCGGTCTCAACGAGCGCAGTTGCAATAATCGTAAGACTTCCGCCCTCCTCGATATTTCTTGCGGCCCCGAAGAACCGCTTAGGCCATTGAAGCGCATTTGCATCTACACCGCCGGAGAGTATCTTGCCGCTATGAGGAACCACTGCATTATTGGCCCGGGCAAGCCGCGTGAGACTGTCCAAAAGAATGACCACATCCTTGCCATACTCAACGAGTCTCTTGGACTTTTCAAGAACCATTCCGGCGACGTGAACGTGCCGCTCCGCCGGTTCGTCGAATGTGGAACTGATCACCTCGCCATCGACCGATCTTTTCATGTCAGTCACTTCTTCCGGTCGTTCGTCGATCAATAAGACTATCAGGTGAATTTCAGGATGGTTTCTGGTCACCGCATTGGCGATCTTCTGCAGAAGGGTTGTCTTACCCGTCTTCGGCTGAGCGACTATCATTCCTCTTTGGCCTTTGCCTATAGGCGTCAATATGTCCATGGTGCGGGTTGCATAGTCCTTGGCATCAAATTCCAACTGGATCTTCTCCATTGGATAGAGCGGAGTCAAATTATCAAATATGATCTTGTCTTTCGCTTCTTCAGGATTCTCGAAATTCACAGCCTCAACCTTAAGGAGGGCAAAGAATCGTTCATTCTCTTTTGGAGGCCGAATCTGACCGGAAATCACATCTCCTTTTCTCAGTCCAAAGCGCTTAATTTGAGAAGGCGACACATAAATATCATCAGGCCCGGGCAGGTAATTGTAATCTACCGCTCGAAGAAAACCATATCCGTCGGGCAGCACTTCCAATACGCCTTCTGCGAAAATCAGACCTTCTTTCTTGGTCTGTTCTTCGAGAATCTTGAATATTAGCTGCTGCTTGGACAAGCCGGCGTACCCATTGATCTCCAAACCATTCGCCAGTTTGCTCAATTGAGGGACCTTCAGCGTCTTTAGTTCTGCGATTTCCATCATAATTTCCTTTATTTTATGTTTGTCCTGCTATCTTCATGTGAAGATAAGAAGGGAAAATTGGAAATAAAAACTCCGAATTATGGATAGCTAGTGAGAACTGACTTTGCTACAGCGTTTTCGCGAATTTGTTCGAATCCAGAGGATTAATCCAACGGCTTTTATGTTAATCAACTTTGATCGATTAAACTTCCAATTATCTTAAGGAACTCAATTAATAGCGCGAAATTGTCAGGAAAGAAAGCTTAGAATGAAGAATAATCAGTTTCGAACAGGTCTTTTAAATTTATAATGAGATCACCCTATTACAGGTCTGAAACCGATGCCCCTCCTCGTTCATTTCATCGATGTGTGCTTATATATGTTGTCGGAGTTATTTTATTAATTCTTTATCGATTTAGCCCTTTCTTTTTCGTCCATTTGTGTCCAGGTTTCAATAGCGAACCGAATTAATCTGAACCACGATTTGTGGTCTCATACTTAAATGAAAAAAGAACCAATATGTTTCACAATAAGATTCCGATCTGATTTGTAAATGGCCAATCACAAAACCTCGTGGGTTGCCACGTCGAAAAAATGAACGGCCGACAGGTCAAAGACCAAGTCAATGCTGGTTCCCGGTTTGGGAAGATTCCTTGCCTCCAGCCGGGCAATCAAGTTGCTTTGCCCCGTATTCAAATAGACATATATTTCGCTTCCCATCGGTTCTACCACATCGACCTTCGCTAGAACAGTTGCCTTCAGTTCTACACGGTCCGCATTGTCTAAGGTCCAAATATTTTCGGGCCGAATGCCAAAAATGACTTCCCCATTAATCAGATTCTTCAATCTATCCGCCAGGCTTTCCGGAACGGAAAACCGGATGCTGCCCTCGTCCAAGATCATGCCGCCATTTTGAATCACCCTGCAAGTAAGAAAATTCATCGCAGGCGAACCGATAAATCCTGCTACAAATTTGTTTGCAGGACGATTATACAGGTTCAGGGGGCTATCGATCTGCCGAACCCTGCCGTCCTTCAAAATCACGATACGATCCCCCATGGTCATGGCTTCCACCTGATCGTGCGTGACATAAATCATTGTGGATTCGAGCCGGTTGTGGAGTTTGCTGATTTCCGTTCGCATTTGCACGCGAAGTTTCGCATCCAGGTTGGACAAGGGTTCGTCGAATAGGAAGACTTTGGGGTCTCGCACCATGGCCCGGCCAACAGCAACCCGTTGTCGTTCTCCGCCTGAAAGCGCTTTTGGCTTTCTGTCCAGCAAATGGGCCAAGCCCAGGATCTCCGCAGCGTCGGTCACGCGCTTTTCGATTTCACTTTTGGGGTACTTCCGCAGCTTGAGTCCAAAGGCCATATTGTCATAAACCGTCATGTGGGGATAGAGAGCATAATTTTGAAATACCATCGCAATATCGCGATCCTTTGGCGGCACATCATTCACAACTCTACCATCAATCGATATCTCTCCTTCCGTAATATCTTCCAGCCCTGCAATCATTCGCAGTGTTGTAGACTTACCGCATCCGGAAGGCCCAACCAAGACCATGAATTCTTGGTCCCGGACGTCAAAATTGACCTGGTCCACAACCACGACATTCTTGTCGAAGACCTTAGAGACTTTGCTTAGGATTACCTCAGCCATACAAGATTTTGCTTACGGGAAAAGACAAGAAGGAATCAATATCTGCTAGTTGCTGCTTAAAAAGTCCAATCTGTTTTCAGTTAGAATCGCTATATGCGAAAGAGAAAAATATGCGTAGGAGTTTAGCTTATTATGGTAGAGAATCAGCCTTGGCAGCCACCCGGAAATCCACCACGCAGGCACTCTTTTAAATTCGATTTAAACATAAAACAAATTTTTTCTTTTGTCAAGAACTTTTGTAGTGCTTGAGCACATTTTCCAGATTGTAGTGAGATCCCAAAATGCAAACAACGTCATCTGAATTGGAATTTGTTATTGCCGTTTCCAAGCCGTCTAGTACGGACTCAGCGGCAATGGCATTTTTGCCGGATGCATGTATGGCCTTGGTCAATTCAACCGCAGACAAGGCTCTATGTTGATCGGGAGAAACGGCAATATAATCATCCACATATTCATTCAAAAGTTCGATCATTGCCAGATAATCCTTCTCAGCTAACACGCCAAACACGCAAGTGATTCTCTTCCTGGGAAACAGATTGGAGATTTCATCAATTGCGTGGCTGATTCCGTGCAAGTTGTGGGCTACATCAGCAATCACGGTGGGGCTGGATTGAAGTAGCTGTAAGCGCCCAGGCCAATGAACATTTCTTAGTCCTCTCGGAATTGCTCCCTTCGGGTATTCAAAATCAGTGCTTCCTAAAGTCTCAACCGTCCGAATCGCGTTCATTGCATTCTGAATCTGGTACCTGCCGGGCAGCGGCAGAAAAAGACGATCCCAATGATTTTGGGGCGTTCTCAAGCTGAAGGATGTACCCTCAGGCGTGGCCCTGACATTTTCAACTTTGACACCCTTGCGCGCGAAGACAAAGGATGTCCTTTTTTCTCTGCTTAACAGCGAGAGATGCTCCAACACTTCAGGCCGGGACACATTGACAATAACAGTCGCACCCGGCTTGATAATTCCCGCTTTTTCTTGACTGATCTGCTTCGGATCGTTCCCGAGCTGTTTCTGATGATCCAGATCGATCTCGGTAATCACCACGGCTTTGGGATACAGTACATTCGTTGCATCAAGCCGCCCACCCATTCCCACCTCCACCACGGCCATTTCGACACTCTGTTCGCAAAAATAGGAAAATGCGATTGCAGTGATTACCTCAAAAAATGAGGAGCCCAGGGATTTGATCGCCGGGAGCATCTCGTTCAACATCTTGCGGACAAAATCCAGTGAGATCATCTCTCCATTAATTTGAATCCGCTCCCGGAGATCCACAAGATGTGGTGAGGTGTATAACCCCGTCTTATACCCGGCCTCAGTGTAGATCGAAGCCAGAATAGCGCATGTGGATCCCTTCCCGTTCGTGCCGGCTACATGGATTGAATCGAAGGCTTTTTCAGGATGGCCCAAAAAGTCCATAAGACCGGTGATGCTCTCCAGTCCGAGCTTGACGTTCATATGCCGGAGTGAGAACAGGTAATCGAGCATTTCTTTGTTAGAATCGAATCGCATGTGCGGTCCAATAGAATATCAGGATTTGGCCATCCTGGCGTCTAAGATGATTTCGAAAAAAGGAAGCCACATTGAACATAAAAAAGCCGGCAGACGTCGAATTCGAGAAAAATTACCAAACAACGCCGACTTTAAAGCTGTCGTTCGGTTCTACCTGCACAGAATGCTTAACTTCGTATAATTCACTCACGCAAAGGCGCCTGCCTGACGCAGGCTGTTGCAGAATGGGTAAAAAGCCTCGGATTGTCATCCTGAATCCGCCGCAGGCGGATGAAGGATCTTGTCTGAAATTCATTCTAACTCTCATGTAATCATATTGTTAAGGGTGGTACTAGCAAGATTCTTCGCAGAGCCTGTCCTGAGTTTACGAAGGGCTCAGAATGACATTTTGTATGATTTTGTGCATTCTGCAACACCCTCCTGACGGTAGGCAGGCAACGAGCGCAAAGGGTCATCGTTAATATTCTTAGCGCCTTGGTCAACGACTCTTAGAGCGTCTTTGCGAGAGATTTTTGTGAATAATTCAGACTAATTAACTTTAAAGATCACCTTACTCAACCGGACTGCAAATGCCCTCAACGAGTTGGTATTTGCGGCCACACGTGCAAGCCAGCTCAAAATTGATCTTTTCGCCACACTGGCACACGTAGCCAGTAAGCTTCGCTGGCACGCCGACAACCAGGGCATAGGGCGGTACGTCCCGGGTTACGACCGCTCCAGCCGCAATGAATGCATACTCACCAATGGTAATGCCACAGACAACGGTGGCGTTGGCTCCTATTGTCGCACCTTTTTTGACGAGGGTTGGCAGAAACCCGTCGGAGCCCTTGGCGATTGCCGCACGCGGATTGAAATCATTCGTGAGAACACAATAAGGTCCAAGAAAAACATCATCCTCGATTGTGACCTTTTCCCAAACGGCAACGCCATTCTTGATCTTCACACGATTGCCAATCCGAACCGAGCTTTCCACGAAACTATGATCACAAATATTGCAGTCGCTGCCGATCACTGCTCCTTTCATAATATGGGCGAATGCCCAGACGCGTGTTCGCGGTCCAATCTGATCTGTCTCTACCAGGGCTTTGGGATGGATGTAGACTGAATCGTCCATGAATCTCCTGATTTGGGAAAAATGCGTGAGAGGTCACCGGAACAATGCGGAATCGTCTTAGCCTAATATAATTGCGGATTCCGAATTTTTCACGCTATTTTGCCAAGTTTGAAGCTAAGGAATTACAATTATCCCCCAATCGAACCGGAAAGGCTCCTAAGCTTGGCCTAATACTGCCAGATCCAATCAATTGAGGCGAATAGATTCAGGAAAAGGGAAAATCCAGTTAGATCTTTGCCGTCTATATTCTGATCATTTTCGATGCCTTGCCACCTCAACCTGGCATCCAGATAGAGCTCTTTTTTCGGGATATAAAAACAGCTCAACTCAATTGAATGGCTCTTTTCCACAACGCCTGCCGGGAATTTCCGTTGAATTGGAAAGAATACATCATCCAGATTTTGTTCCCCCTTCCGCGAAAACTGATAATTCAAGCCAAAGATAAAGGGAGGTACTCCAAAATGGCTGAGCGAGAATCGAAAAGATTCGAAGCCGTTAAATGGGAAGCCAAGACTTTTTCCTTTATACAAATAGTTTTCCCATGTGCGGGCAGACTGATAGGTCCAATTGCTGACACGGGTATAGTTGAGATCAAGTAAGGTTCCACTGGCGAGCAAATCCGCGAACATGGAATTAACGCTGTATCCAACCCGGTCAGGAAATTGGCTGCGAAAATCCTTATCCGGTTCGTCATTAATGATGATATCGTCGAAAAGAAACTGGCCATAAAAGGTTGCTCGATTGGTTGGCTTGTAAAATGCATCAATCGACCAGAATCCATTCGCCTCAAGATCCAGGTTTAACTGGCTCTCAAAATAGAATCCAACGGGATTTAGATAAGCAAACTCAAAATTCCTATTCGGGCCTCCATAAATCACGGACTCCGAAATTCCGATCTGGAGTTTTTCGCCGATGGCCACGTCGAGTCGATGTGCTGTGATGTATTTGTTTGCCGCAATCGACGTATCCGGGGCGTCCTGGACTCTGGCGATAACATTATCCAACCGAGACGTGAAAAAGGAATAATTGAAATGCCGGGTATGTAATTCAACGGAGAGATGATCATAAGAAAAGGAATGGTTCGACAATAGAAAGCCAAATTGGCTGGGTAAGCCCCAGTTTCTGGATAATCGCCCGAAGGAATATTTCAACGATCTAAATTCTCCGAGGACATAGGCATCTTCAATTCTCGCTGTGGTCCACTTTCGCGTCGTTCCCGCATACAATGGGTCATCAGAGAAAGACTCATCGACGATGGTACGATTTGCTATGACAAGCGAGGGCAGAGACCAATAGGCCTCCCCGGATACGAAATAGCGCCCTCGACTATTCTTTCGTGTCAGAGATAATTTTTCTCCCCCAATAAGTTTGAAGGAAAGTCCTGAATCCAACGAATCCGACCTAAATCGAAATCTTGAGAACTCCCCTTCTAACAGATCTCGCCAACGGCCGTTTCGAATGCCCGGTAGCGTCTCCACGATTTTGTCTATCCCAT
>JAUXJX010000302.1 GCA_030624545.1 Bacteroidota bacterium
GACATCCCTGCTATTACGGAATGGACTTTCCCTCGCACGACGAATTAATCGCCAATAAAATGGAGATTGAGGATATCCGGCAATATTTGGGCGTTGACAGTCTGGAGTATCTTTCTTTAGATGAAATGCTCGCCGCCGTGCCTGATGGAAATCGAGGATATTGTACCGCCTGTTTTGACGGGAACTATCCAATTCCTGTCCATGAAAAGGTTCAGAAATTGGCGGTGGAAAGCGATATTCCCATTCAGGAATTCTGATCACTTTCACTTGAACAACTGCACTGAATCTGGAGTTTCTCCACCTATTTATATGTTAACAAGAATTTTTGGTCTTATTGGAGCAATACTACATCAGATTTTTTGATCATATATTCCTCACCAGACCTGTGTTATTCTTTCCAATCTGGACCGTGCTGCTGTCGGGGGTTGTCCATCCTCAAAACACGCTGCCGTGGCAATTCCTTCAAAACTGGAAAACGATGCAAACCAATTTAGCTTACCCTGGGTTTTGCTGGGACTTCATTAGTGTAACCATGCTGATGGCGTCTGTCTTCATAATCAATCAATTTACCGACACACAGAGCGACCGGGCAAATAATAAACTCTTCATCCTGGCGGATGGCCTGGTTTCCCAAAGGGCCGCTACATTCGAGATATTTACGTTACTCATTTTAGCACTTATTTTCGCGCTTCTGAGTAGCGCCACCTTCATCGTTTTGAGCGTGATGCTCTTTCTTGTGACAGGAGTAGGCTATAGTCTTCCTCCTTTTCTTTGGAAGGACAGACCGATTCTCGGACTCTTTGTCAATCTGGTTGGCGGGCTGCTCACATTTCTCATCGGCTGGCAGATTGTCTCTGAATTGAGTTCGGCTGCTTTTGGCAGTGCAATTCCATATTTGTTTGCCGTTGGAGCCGTCTATTCTCTAACGACCATACCCGATAGAGCCGGGGACGCGTTGGTCGGCAAACTAACCTTTGCGGTTAAGTTTGGAGAACGGATTACCATTCGGGCGGCCCTCCTTTTTGAGGTAGCTTGTATAATTGCAGCTTTATACCTGAGAGACTATCTGATCCTCATTCCGGCGCTGGGCGTTTTGCCTTTTTTCATCATGCTTCTTTTTCGAGATGATATTTCGAGGATTATTCTAGCCGCACGACTGGCCATCTTGCTTCTATCTATCTCCGTTGTTATCCATTTCCCTGCCTATGCCATCCTAATGCTGGCGGTTTTCCTTTTGTCAAAGTGGTATTATCGAAAGCGCTTTCAACTCAACTATCCCGGCTTATCGCCAGTCTCCGAGAGGATTTATGATCAAAATCAAAGATGATACATGCGATTTCTGCGGCGCCTGCGTCGCTCTTTGCCCGCCCGATTGCATAGAACTCTTGGAGACTGAGATAATTATTCAGCATGAGGCCTGCACGAATTGCATGCTATGCGTCTGGGCATGTCCAATTGAGTGTCTTGAGCACATAGAGCAGGCAGCATGAACGAGGGCTTTGACGTCATTGTCGTCGGCGCGGGTCCGGCAGGATCCTTTGCAGCCCGGTACGCGGCCGAAGGGGGCGCGTCTGTCTTGCTGCTTGAAAAGGACCGGGATATTGGCGTGCCGGTCCGCTGTGCCGAAGGAGTCGGTGCTGATGGCCTCAGGTCTCTAATGGAGCCCAGGCCTCAGCACATCCAAACCCGGATCGATTCCGTCAATCTTATTTCTGCAAATGGGACAACCGTGCATTTCTCCGGAGAAGAAATGGGCTACGTTTTGAACCGCAAGATTTTCGATCACTACCTGGCCGAACAGGCCGCACTCGCCGGCGCCGAGATTCGAACCAGGGCTAACGTGGACGGGCTGCTTTTTCAAAACGGCTTCGTGGGCGGCGTCAGTTTCATGTCCATGGGCAAGAGGTATGAAGCAAAAAGTAAGATTGTGATTGGCTCGGATGGCGTTGAATCGAGAATAGGACGGTGGGCAGGCATCAGAACGCAGCTCAAGCTCAAAGACTTCGAATCGGTTATTCAATATATCCTAGTTGACATAGATGTTGAACCGAACACTTGCGATTTCTACTTCTCACAGGATTATTCGCCCGGAGGATACTTGTGGGTATTTCCACGTGGGGAGGGAATTGCCAATGTCGGGTTGGGTATTTCCGGTACTCACAGCCGCGAAGCTTCAGCCAAATCTTACCTGGATCGTTTTGTCGTCAACCGCTATCCTGGATCAAAAATACTGAATATGACCATGGGTTGTGTCCCATGTGCCAAAACTCTGAAACAAATTGTAACCCCCGGCCTGATGCTTGCCGGAGATGCTGCCAGACAGGTAAATCCGCTCTCCGGAGGCGGCATCATCAGCGGAATGATAGGTGGTAAGTTGGCCGGGATCGTTGCGGCGAAAGCAGTCGGTGCCGGTGACTTCTCCGCAGAATTCTTGAGTGAATATGAGCGCCAATGGTACAAGGCTGAAGGCAACACCCATAATGTTCTTTATCGACTAAAGGAAACGGTGAGCCGTTTTACCGACGAAGATTTGAATAATATTGCAGAAGCTGCCTCAAACCTGCCGGAATCGCGGAAAAGCGTTGCCGGATTCATCAAGACGGTTCTACTCCAACATCCGCAGTTGATTAAGGATGCGATGCTGGTATTCAAGGATGTGATCAAACAGAATTTGGGAATGGGCTGATTGGATTGCAGCTCAAGTTTTTGTAAATGATACCGTCTGATCATTCCGGCGGGCCGGTACGGTTATGACCATCATTCTGATCGAACTCAATCAACTCTGAAATCGTTTTAAACTGAAAACCTCTCTTCTTTAACTCGGGAACGATGGATTTCAGGCTTTCCATTGTCTGCGTTCGATCTCCATTCTCAAAGCTAAAGCCTTCGTGCAAGATGATCACACTGCCGGCCCGAACTCGCCGCAAAACACGCTGGATAATCACTGGGGCTCCGGGAAGCGTTGTATCGCGAGGATATACATCGCCAATTGTGGTCTTGTGCCCATTCGCCTCAATCAGGTTAATTACTCTCCTACTAAATAGCCCCCGCGGCGGACGAAGCAAAGCAGTCAATCCTCCACAAGCATGGGCAATCACGTCGCTTGTCGTCCGGATTTCAGATATGACGGCATGATCCTCAATTCTCGGCAGAGTGGCATGTGTGTAGGTATGATTTCCGATTTCGTGACCCTTGTCCAGGATTTGTCTGGCAAGTTCCGGTCTAGCCTCCACGTTCCGCCCGATAAGAAAAAAAGTGGCTCGAATGTCGTGTTTATCAAGAATATTTAGAACTCCTGGCGTGAAAATTGGATGGGGCCCATCATCGAAGGACAGTGCTACGACCGGCTCTTCCGTATTGGCGCGCCAAAATATTCGTTTCGCAAAGAGATGGCCAAAGCGCTCAACGCCGAAGAGGTAGCTAAGACTTCCATATAAGAAGCGCAGTCGATTGACCGTTGTGGAGTTAATTTTGCTCATAACCAGCGTCACTGCCAGTTTTCAATTTCCTAATTAAGCCGTTATTTGGAGGTCCAATGAAAGCTAACAATAATGAAATCGTAGATGCAATTTTTTTCTTCACACTGAATTCTAGCTGGCATTGAAGAATGAGGGAGCTTGACATATTGCGAATCATGGTTTGAATTGGAATCAAAATGCTATGGAAATGGTTGCGATTGGTCGGGTTGCGAATCTTAATCTCGATTTCTTCAAAAGATGGATTGAATTTGCTCCAATCATTATGTAGATTAGAATGCTCACGTTTTAAGGACGGTGAGTTTAATTGTTTTACCCGAGCAACACTTAATTGCTCTGAAATCTCTTCAACATCATAGGACATGATGGCACTTCTCAGCAAACTAAAAGCCAAACTGAGCAAAACACGCCAGGGGGTTCTGGGAAGGCTGCAGAAAACCCTTTCGGTACGTTCCGGAATTGATGAGGAATTACTGGAAGAAGTTGAAGAATTGCTTATCTCCAGTGACGTGGGGATC
>JAUXJX010000268.1 GCA_030624545.1 Bacteroidota bacterium
CTTAATGAACGAGGATAGGCCTGTGTCCGCCAGGCAGTTGCAGACTAGGTAATTTCATGATTAAAGTAAGTCGAATCCACCAAACTGTCATCCCTGTGAAAGCAGGGATCAAATTTGAACGGACGTAACTTATTGTTGTTAAATAGATTCCTGCCGGAGTTTATCCCGTCTCTAGACGGGGCAGGAATGACAGCCTGGCGTTATTCTTGCGGTCAGATGACTAATTGACAGAATCTGCAACAGCCTGCTGCGCAGGATGCAGTTTCGGATTCTCTTATTTCTATCTCAGCAACATCATTTTGGCTGATTTAGAAAAGGCACCAGCCGCAAGCCGATATACAAAAATGCCGCTGGAGACTGGTTTGCCCAAATTGTCTGTTCCGTCCCACTCAACACCGTGAGTTCCGGCTCTTTGGTCTGAATCCACAAGCGTTTTGACCTCCCGGCCTTGGAGATCGTAAATCCTGAGAGACGCAGAAGTGTTTTGCTTCAGGCTATACGTAATCGTCGATGAGGGATTGAACGGATTTGGATAATTTTGGAACAGCCTATATTCTGTTGGCGTGGCGCTCTCTCCGGCGAGCACAGCGGTCGACATCTTATAATAGACCGTGAGTTTAGGCCGGTTTGCGTCGGTAGGATTCTCTTTTGAGTCAAATCGCTTAGTAGTTTGCGACTGACTTTCGTTACCGATCAGGATCCAGCCAAAATCGTTGGTCGGATTGTCGAGCCAGCCCTGCACATCGGCGACCATCTGAGGGGTAGATCCCCAGGTATAAGCACCGATGCCAGCGACAGTTTGAGTCGCGCTTGCCGTTGCCGAGAAATCGCCCCCCGCGTTGGTCCAGTTGGCCGTATTAAAGAAGGTATGAATCCAAGTAGCATCGCCGGTAGAAGTTGTCCCGCCGCCACCTTCGCCGCCCCCGCCTCCCGTCCCGACAGATAAACCTTCGCCCCAGTCAGCCTCAACACGATGCAAGGAGACGGTTGTTCCACTCGCAAGAAACGTTCTGGACATGTGGAGTGTGAGTTTGACGCTGTCGATTGTTGAGCCAGTCCGAAGACGACTTGCCACGTCAAATGCCAGAAGCCCGCGGCGAATTAAATTGCCGCTGGTCACATTAGTCTTGCCCGCAAAAAAGTGACTGCCGGCGCCGTTGCTTAGGCTGCCGGAGACACTCTCGTAAAGTGTATTATCCTTCACTGCAGTCATGGTGGTATCCGACTGAGCCATGGACGGGACGTTCGTGAATAGACAAACGACCAGAACCGAAAAGACAGATGTAACAGTTCTGCCAACTCGCATGATTTGCCCTCCTGTTTAGTTAGAATAAATTTTGAGGCATTCAACTCCTCAACAATCACCTAATCACATGAATCATCCTGATTGATTAACGAAAATAGCAATTTCGTCAAAATATTCCTCTAAAGTTCTGTTTCCAGCAGCCGGGGCGATTACATCAACCTCATTGACGCGAATAACAAAAGACGCAAATGCAGATAGCCGTCGATCGAATGGTCTAATCAATCCAGCCAAGAAACGCGCCATGCCAGCCGGAATTTTATCGATTTTCGGTTGTCTTCACAATGCCCAAAATGCCAATTCAACGATTCTTCTACGAAAGTAGATCTTCGGCAGAGCAAGCAGCTACCAGCCCAACACGTATGCGAAAATCAATGGCGCCACAATGGTAGCATCGGATTCGATTACGAATTTAGGTGTATCGACGCCGAGTTTGCCCCAGGTAATTTTTTCATTCGGGACAGCACCCGAATAGGAGCCATAGCTTGTAGTTGAGTCGCTGATCTGGCAGAAGTATCCCCAAACAGGTGTATCTGCGCGGCGAAGATCCTGGGTGAGCATGGGCACGACACAAATGGGAAAGTCGCCGGCGATCCCCCCGCCAATCTGGAAGAATCCTGTCGAATGGTTTTTTGAGGATGCCATATACCAATCCGAGAGCGCCATCATGACTTCTATGCCGTTTCGGACCGTATGAACGTTACGGATTTCTTTCTCGATACATCTCGCAGTATAGACATTCCCAAGTGTGGAATCCTCCCAGCCGGGAACAAACAAAGGTAAATTTTTGTCCGCAGCGGCCACTAGCCAACTATCTCTGGAATCAATCTGGTAGGAATCTTCGAGTTTTCCATTGCAGATCAGATCATACATATACTCGTGGGGGAAATATCGCTCGCCTGCCATATCTGCTTTTTTCCAAACAGCCAATATGTGCCGTTCGATATGGCGCATGGCCTGCTCTTCCGGAATGCAGGTGTCGGTCACTCGGTTTAAGTGTCGATCCAATAGCTCTTGTTCGTCCCCGGAAGTCAATTCACGATAATCAGGGATGCGCTCATAATGCTTGTGCGCGACGAGATTGAATAGGTCCTCTTCGAGATTTGCGCCGGTACAACAAATAGCATGGACTTTGTCCCTGCGAATCATCTCCGCCAGAGATATCCCCAGCTCCCCCCGTACTCATTGCACCTGCCAGAGTAAGCATGAATTTCCCGCCCTGTTCCAGATGGAAATTATAGGCCCTGGCCGCATCCCGAAGGGCGGCGGCATTAAAATGCCGATAATGCTTGTCGATGAAATCTGAAATGGGTTTCATGTGCGCTCTTCCATTATACCTCACCCCTAACCCCTCTCCAAATGGCGAGGGGAGTAGTATTGATAATCTTCTAGACTTTTGTTCATCATCACGACTCCATTAGTCATCCTCTCCACTTGGAGAGGGGGATTGAGGGGGTGAGGCTAATCCCAGGCTTCCATTCATAATCACCGCTTCACACGATTGGCTGGAGGTGAGGTCAATTCGTCGCCTGCTGCATGCGCGCTTGCCTCACCAACTCTTTCACCTCGGCAAATAGCGTTGGGGCATGATAGGTAATCCCATCCTTGATCGTCCATTCGATGCCGCCCTTGTCGCCATTCTGCAAGTCCATCACCGGATCAATTCCTTTGGGATACAGAATCCGCAGATTAGCGAGCGGGTTACCGTTTACCACGATCAGATCTGCCAGATAGCCGGCTTGGATCCTGCCGAGATCGTGATCCATGCCAAGAACCTTTGCGCTGTTTCCGGTTGCATGCTGGATTACTTCAAGCGGATGAAATCCCGCCTCCTCATGAAGCTCCAATTCACGCAAGTAGCCAAAGCCGTACATCTTATAGATGAAGCCTGCATCTTCACCGGTGGTAACGACGCCGCCCATGTCCGCAAATTTCTTTACCGCCTCCATCCAGATGCGGTAATTCTCTTTCCAGAAAACCTCATCCGTGTGGGTCCAGCCGAAGAAGAAGGAGCCGTGCGACTCAGGATTTGGTGTAAAGAATTTCTCCAGGGCAGGATGCAAGAGATCCTTAAACCAGGGCTGCGTCAGGGCCCATTGCAAATCGCGCGAAGCTTCATAGATCGAGAAAGTCGGGTCCCACGCCACGCCAGCCTTTACAAGGGCCTTTAGTACATCATTCAGCTTCTTCGGATTTACCTCCCGCCACAGCCTGCCGGCATAACGACACCGGTGGAGCTCATTACTGTAATTGAAATCCGGCGGGAAATTTTGAACGCCGTCTAACGCAGCGTCCGGCACTCCATACCAATGCTCTATGCTGGATGTTCCTGCTTTAGCATCGTCCCAGGCAGTTGCATCTTCCACCCCCACGTGGTGCGCGATTTTCAAGCCTAGCTTTTCCGCCTCATCCGCAACAATCATGTAAGTCCGTCGATCCATTTGATGGCATTTTAGCCCATCGGCACCCTTCTTCTTTAGCATGCGAACGTTCTCGCGGATTTCATCCTCAGTATTTCCGCCGCGCACCCACATATAGAGCCACATTCTCGGAGCAGCAATTTGACCCTTTGCACTCTTCCGTCTTTCCGCCACGGCCTTATCAGGATCGCTGCCCACGTCTCTTATGGCCGTGATGCCGGAACCCAGCCACAACTTATACTGATAATCATAGGGTATCGGCAGCCCCGCCCGCTCGTCTTGCAGATGGGCGTGCATGTTGATGAACCCAGGCAAAACGTATTTTCCTGAGGCATCGAGGATTGCATCTGCGCCCTCGCGATGTTTTGCGTTTTCCCGAGCCCGCGCGATTCGATCAATCCGATTTTGTTTGATTATGATATCCACGGGTCCCTCCGCGGGCGTGCCGCTGCCGTCCACTATTATGGCGTTGATGATCACTAGGCTATCTCCTCGATTACCATGTTGGGGAGTTTTGTCCTGAGCTA
>JAUXJX010000275.1 GCA_030624545.1 Bacteroidota bacterium
AGCCTCCGCTGTGAAGAATGATCGCAGTCGGTTCGTCACGGAATTTGGTTTTCAGGCGCCAGCCTGTCTCGAAACCTGGAGAGAATATGTCGGAAAAGATGCACTATCGCCAAAGAGTGCCGTGGTGCAGCACCACAACAAGCAGGTGAAGGGCACGAAGAGACTGTACCATTTCCTTGCGGAACAGTTCAACGTACCGGAAGATTTTGACGAGTTTGTCCACAAATCCCAAATCACGCAAGCCGAATCTTTGAAAACCTGTATTGAGCATTGGCGCTGCCGGAAGTTTCTCACCTCCGGAGCACTGTTCTGGCAGCTCAACGATTGCTGGCCGGTAACAAGCTGGTCGGTCATCGACTGTGAACTACGGCCCAAAGCAGCCTATTGGTATGCCCGGCGGTTTTTTGCGCCGCTGATTGTAGTGTGTCGTGAGAATGAGGAAACCTTTGAGTTCTACGCAGTTAATGACACGATGGAAGAACATTCTCTTACCCTGGAAATCTCCAGCTTTGATTTTCATGGAAATTCTGATGAATTACATCGAACGCATTAAAAATAAAAAGAAAATCAAACGACACTTCTAGTTTTACTTGAGAGAGAAAAATTGAGCATGATTGACCCTTCTCGCCAATACATCCGTGCCCGGCTCCTTGATGGCAAGAAATGTGTAGCAGAAAACCGGCATTTCTTCTTGCCCCCGAAGCATCTTCGGTTAACGGTGCCAAACTTGAATACTGATCTGTCGGCTTCAAAATACGGCAATTGGCGACTTAACATAAAACCAGATTGCTTTGTGAAGGCCCTGCAGGTTTTGCTTCCCGATGAGCGGTTCCAACTGTCTGACAATTTCTTCGATCTTGATGGCGGTGAGGAAAAACTGATTGACATTTTTGCCAGGGACAAAAAGGCCAAATTGTCAACTTCCGACATCACCTTTCGGTGGATTGAGTAGGTCTTCCCTCTACATATTAAGTTCCTGAGCGGTTCGTCGGTTCGGCTGAGCTCACGACGAAGCCCGGCTCACCACGGGGTAGCCGATGGCTTTAGCTCGGCGTATCGAAGGGTCAATTTCCTTTTCAAAACAGTTGACCTTTTCAATCTTAGTGGTTACGTTGATGGATATTGAATATGTAAGTAGCCATCACTTTGATTAAAGCGCATTGAGCAATACACTCAAATGAGTTTTCTTATCCCCCAGCGCCGATTTGATCCGCAAATCCCTGAAATGATCGATTTGCCGACCAATCATCCCGTTATTCTTCGGGTCGATCTGGAGAACCTACGGTTTCTCAACAGGTACTTTGGAGGTCTATCTGCGGTTCGGAGTTATCTCAAACCCCTACTCGTAGGTCTGAACGGCGTAGCGAAGGTTGAGATTCTTGATCTTGCCACCGGCTCCGCGGACCATCCCATTGCAATCGCAAAAATAATGTACGAAATTCCACATGATTTTCGCGTCATCGCGGTCGACAAAAATCCCCAAATTCTGGAAATCGCCAAGGAGAATACCAGGCAAATTCCGCAAATACGAATTGAGGAGCAGGATATTCTCGCTCTTCCTTATGGGGACAACAGCTTTGACGTCGTGCTTTGTTCTCTTGCCATTCATCATTTTTCCGATTCGGATGCCGTAAGAATTCTCGCCGAGATGAATCGAATTAGTAGAATTGGATTCATGGTTAATGACCTACACCGAACCAGAATTGGCGCATGGACAACCTGGCTATTTACCCACGCCGCAAGTCGAAATCCCATGACGCTCCACGATTCTTATCTGTCCGTCATGCGCGGCTTTACACCCATGGAATTACGGGATTTGGCGGTTAGAGCGGGCATCAAAAAATTCAAGGTCAAGACCAGGCCGTTTTTTCGGCTTCTTCTCATAGGAGAGCCAGATGCATAGCGAAAACAGCATCATCATGAAGGCACCCCTGGAGAAAATATTCGAAACTGCGGCGGATCTGTCGCTCTGGCCCAAAATCCTGCCGCACTATCGCTATGTCACCTATTTGGATGAATCCCCAACCAAAAACCGGGTCATCATGGCCGCGAAGCGGAAGGGAATTCCGATCAAATGGGTCTCAATAGAGGAGATCGATACGGGGAAGAAAGAGGTGCATTTCTATCATCTGAAGGCATTCACGAAGGGCATGCACGTGGTATGGACCTTCACACAGACGAAGGCTGGTGTCGAGGTCCGCATCGTTCACGACATGGAACCTAATATTCCAATCGTTGGCAGATTCATCGCGAAGCACATCGTCGGAAAGTTTTTCATCCATTATGTGGCCAACCAGACGCTCATGCACATGAAGCGCTTTGTGGAACACGAGTATGGATCGTAGGCGGGTAGTCGTTACCGGAATCGGGGCCATCACCCCGATAGGACATGGCAAGGAAGATTTATGGCATGGCGCCAGTACGGGAAGATCCGGCGTATGCAGCATTTCGAGATTTGACACGTCACAGATCCGAACCAAGGTCGCCGGGGAGATCAACGATTTTGACCCTTCGGATTATTTTGATGCGAAGCTTACTCGGCGTATGGATCGCTTTTCGCAATTTGCGCTGGCGGCTGCAAATATGGCAATAGAAGACGCCGGACTGCCTTTTGATCCGGCAAGGCCAAATCATCGGATCGGGGCGACCATGGGCACAGCGCTGGGTGGTGTAGCCGGTGCGGAAAAACAGCACCGCGCGTATATCGATCAGGGTATCCGGGCGGTTGATCCAAGTCTGGCGCTCACCGTATTCGGCGGCGCCGGATCCAGCAACATTGCGATTCGATATGGCTTCACCGGACCGAGCAATGCCAATTCGAATAGTTGCTCGTCCGGGACAATCGGAATAGGTGAGGGTTTTCGCTACATCCGGGATGATTATGCAAACGCGATGATAACCGGTGGAGCAGAAGCGCCGCTGTCTGAACTGAGTTTCAGCGCATTTTCGATCATACGCGCCATGTCTACCAATTCCGATCCTGACTCTGCATGCCGCCCGTTCGACAAAGAGCGCGATGGTTTTGTGATGGGTGAAGGCGCAGCCGTGCTGGTTTTGGAAGAGCTGGGGCATGCCGTCAAAAGGGAGGCAATAATCTATTGCGAAGTGCTGGGATATTCTTGCAACAATGACGGACATCACATGGTCGCGCCGCGACCCAACGGCGAATGCGCTGTTGAAGCGATGGCAGCGGCCTTGCATGAAGCCCAAATTTCACCGAAAGACATCGGCTATATTAATGCCCACGGCAGTTCTACACCATTGAATGACAAGATCGAAACACTGGCCTTGAAGAGGGTTTTTGGGGAACGCATCAAACGCGTTCCGGTTAGTGGAACCAAGTCCATGCATGCCCATTCGCTGGGAGCGTCGGGCGCTATTGAAGCTGCCATTTGTGCAATGGCTTTTGGGCAAGGTTTTATTCCGCCGACCATTCACTACGCAAATTCTGATGAGGAATGTGATCTGGACTACGTTCCGAACGTTGGGCGTGAAGCCAGAGTGGACTATATCCTTTCGAATTCGTTTGGGTTCGGCGGCATAAATGCTGTACTGGTGTTGGGACGATATGAGCAATAGCTTGGGAATGGAACGCGGATGACGCGGATTCTGCGGGTTTTCGAGGATAAAAAAAGGAAAATCTGTGTAAATCCGTCCTCCGAGCAACCCGTGTTCTATCGAAGTAATTTTTGGATAATCTGCCATTGAATAATCAAACAAGTTTTGATGTCATCGTTGTTGGCGCGGGACCGGCCGGTTCTTCCTGCGCCACACTGCTAAGCCGGGCGGGACTGGGTGTTCTGCTCTTGGACAAGGCCAAGTTCCCACGTCACAAAATTTGCGGAGACTGCGTCAATCCGGGCTGCTGGCAGTTTTTCGATCTTCTCGGAATATCACCGAAACTCCGACAGTCGGCTATGGTTCGCATCGATCACGTGCGCATTATGAGCCAGAGCGGGAGTGAAGTGAACCGCAAGCTCCACTCGAGTACAACAGCACCATTTTTCGCCCTAAAGCGGGCTGTGCTGGATCAGATGTTGTTCGAAAACGCCACTGAGGCAGGCGCGCAAGGTCTTCATCAGGCGCGGGTGACTGAGATACACCGCAACAGTCTTTGGCGGGTTGAAGTCTCCGGAAAAGGGGGTAAGAGGAGCCCAATATGCACTTCGAAGTTTATCGTCGGTGCGGATG
>JAUXJX010000410.1 GCA_030624545.1 Bacteroidota bacterium
AGGTCTGGATGCCGTTGTGATCGCCACTCCGGATTTCGTTCATCACGACATGACAAATGCATGCCTGCAAGCCGGATTGCATGTCTACTGCGAAAAGGAAATGTCAAACGATACCGAAAAGGCGCGCAGCATGGTTAAGACTGCCAGGGCTACGGGCAAGCTGCTGCAAATCGGTCATCAGCGCCGCAGCAATCCTTATTACAAACATGCCCATCTTCTTATGCACAAGGACAAAGTTTTCGGAGACATTACATCTGTGAACGGGCAGTGGAATCAGCAGAAGCAGTTGAGGCCGTTTCCGAAGAAATTGGAGACAAAGTATCCCATACCGCCTGCCAAGCTGAAGCAGTGGGGCTATAAATCCATGTCGGAATTCTATGAATGGCGCTGGTTTAACAAGTTTGCCGGCGGGCCAATGACAGATCTTGGTTCCCACCAGGTGGACATTTTCAACTGGTTCTTGAAAGCAGCGCCCACGAGCGTTTATGCAGTTGGCGGCCTCGGATACGCGAAGGAGCAGGCCAAAGCCAACAATGTTGGCTACGTCCCGGAGTGCCTCGATCACACCATGGCGCTATACGAATGGAACACAGATCACGGCGTCGTGCGCGGTTATTACCAGGTGAATTTGACATCGAGTTACAACGGTTTCTATGAAGTGTTCATGGGCAAGAAAGGTTCAATGGTCATTTCAGAAATACAGTCCAAGCATGCTATGTTCAAAGAGCGCACCGCCGAAGCGCTCGAGTGGGAAGATGAAGCGGAAAAGCTGGAGATCGGCGGCGAACAGGCAATGAAATTCGACCCGCTCAAATCGCGTAAAGCAAAAGGCAAAATGGACGAGGAAGCCTTCGCTCTTGAAAAGGAAATGGAAAAGCCGGCGCATCAACCGCATCTGGAGAATTTTTTCGCGGCCATACGCGATGGCGTGCCGTTGAACTGTCCTGCCGAAGTCGGTTTCGAGACATGCGTGACAGTCGTTAAGACGAACGAGGCCGCAGTCACCGGCCGGCGCATTGCCTTTGCGCCGGGAGATTTCAAGGCTTAATCGGGATCTGCAATGATGGGCCGATGGAAGAAAAGAGGCTCCGGGTGAGCGATATTCTCAAAGAAGCGGCAGTCGCCATCGAAAATCCAAAACCGGTCGAAAAACCGTTGCGGTTTTCTCATCGAGCCATGGCGACAGAGTTTGAGATTTTCATTTTTGATGAAGATCCCAATGATGCCGAGCAGGCGTGCGGCGCCGTATTTGAAGAGATCGATCGCCTCGAGCAGCAATTGAGCTATTTCATTCCCTGGAGCGATGTGTCACAAATTAATCGCTTGCGAGCGGGACAGGCGGTTCGCGTCGGCGCGGTGACCCTTGAATGCATTTCGCTTGCCAAACGGATACATGACCACACCGATGGAGCTTTCGATCCGACAGCCGGTGCACTGTTAAGGGAGCGCAGACCGTGGGATGAGAACGAAGATTTCCCGGTCGGTGGCTCGCTTCAGCCCGAAAGAAATGGTCCGGTCTCCGTCGGCATGGACTTAGTTGAGATCAATTCCGAGCTTCAAAGTGTCGGCAAACTTGTGGATGGCGTTGCAGTCGATTTAGGCGGTATCGGCAAGGGCTATGCGTTGGATCAGGCCAGGATCGTATTGCAGGATTGGGGCATCGATAGGGCGGTCGCCCAGGCTGGTCAAAGCACAATTTATCCGATAGGACTGCCATCTCATATGCAGGGCTGGCCAATGCGATTGCTCAATCCGCGTGGCGAGCAAGATGTGCTCGGCCGCTTTTATGTCAACGCTATGGTTGTGAGCGCTTCGTCAGCCGAAGGTTCAACCCATATCCTTGATCCCAAAAGCGGTGAACCCGTGCAACGATGGCTTGGGGCTTGGTCGGTAGCTCCTTCCGCAGTTGAGGCGGACGCCCTTTCTACAGCCTTTATGGTAATGGAAGCCCATGAAGTGCAGAAGTTCTGTCAAGACCATGCCGATATTCGCGCGATCCTTGTAGAGGACGATAGCGGTATACCGAATGTGCTGAAGTTTGGCGATTGGGATCGATTTGGCTTTGAGTTGGTGACTTAGGATATTTCATTTGTGACTTCGGAAATGACCAAATTCCTCAAAATTATGGAAGTGTCATCGCGAGCGATCCCGGCCGGGCCGGGAGAGCGTGGCGATCTCCAGCCATTCCGTGGGAGATTGCCGCGTCGCCCTTCGGCGGAGTCTATCCTGAACGACAGTGAAGGGCTCAGGACTCCTCGCAATGACACCGTTTTCGAAGAAAGACTCATTCTCAACCGCAACGCTCTACACAGGCAGGTGTTTGAATGTTCTGGGGGGTGGGCTTATTCGAAAGCGATTAATGCAATCCAAATCCGCGATTAAGCTGCCTGCGTCATGTTGACTAAACTTTGCACAACCCTTTCTGTTTTTTGCCTTCTGGTATTTGCATCAACTGCGGCCTCTGGCCAGAACCTGCGCACGGACAGCCGCGCACCCTACGTCCATAAGATCACAATCTACGACAAAAACGGCGAGCGGATCGATCACACCGACGAATTTTACGCCGAACCTTATTCGCCCAAAGTAACGTGCGGCAAATGTCATAATATTGACGAAATCAGCCTGGGCTGGCACTTTAACGCCAATAATCCCGACGTCAATGCCGGGCGAAAAGGGGAGCCCTGGATCTGGCTGGATCCCGACACACGCACCCAATTACCGCTTTCATATCGCAATTGGCCGGGAGCTTATCGACCGGAGCAGGTTGGAATCACGGAATGGCAATTTGTTCGCCACTTTGGCCGGCACATGACCGGAGGTGTCCCGCTTACGGCAGAGGCAGAGGATGATCCTTTCGCTGAAAGGCCCGATCGCCGGCACATTTCCGGCGAACTTGAAATTGACTGTATGATCTGTCACAGCGCGGATCCCAGTTATGACCCTGAAGAATGGGCCCGGCAAATCGAAAAAGAGAACTTCACATGGGCCCCCTCCGCTGCAGCGGGATTGGCATCTATTCTCGGCACCACCAAAGACCTGCCTGACGACTTCGATCCGGAATTCCCGGAGTTTAGCGACCCTTTTGCCGAGCTCCCGCAGACCAAGTACAACCAGACCCAATTCGAAGCAGGTGGTCGCGTATTCTTTGACATCCCTGGTATTCCACCGGATGAGCGCTGCTACTTCTGTCACACAACGCACAATGTCGATCTCGCCCAGATGCCGCGATTTCAGCAAGATATTGATGTGCACTTGCGGGCCGGAATGAGTTGC
>JAUXJX010000536.1 GCA_030624545.1 Bacteroidota bacterium
GGCCACCCGGTTCATCCTATCAATCCTTAAAGAAGTTTTCTCTAAATCGAGCAATATTCGTCGCTCCGTCCACCCTGGGAATTGAATTTGCTATAAATTCCAAAATAAGATCATGCCTTTTTTGTAAAGCCAGATGCGCAAATGGACTCTCCATTTCCAGATTTTCGTCAGCCTTTATTGCTCTTCCCAGTCGCAATATCATGCGTGGAACAGCCATCGGATCGTATCCTGCTTTGGCCAGCAAAATAGCAGCTCCTTTGTCTGCTTCTAATTCATAAGACTGGATCCTCGGCTTCAGCAGGATCTCATACGCATCAAGAGCAATTTCTTCAAGTTCTTCGCTCACCGAATCAGCCTCTTCTTCAGTTTCCAGCTCAAGTTCACTCATCATCAGATCAAAATCAATCCCCGTAAAGCGAGTCGCTACCTCCGTTAAACCATGCTTGAGTGTGATGTGCATCATTTCATGTGCTATTACCCCAGCAATCTCAGCTTCATTCCGACACAATTTGAGGATTCCCCTAGTTAAAAAGATATAGCCGCCCGGTAAAGACACTGCTTTTGCCGCGTCATCATCCGAAACAAATACCGTAAATGGTACGTCGTATGCACCGGTTTCCTCCGATAAATACGTACTCAGAAGATTAAGATATTTCAAGCTTGGGTTTTTGATCAACCCTCTGCCTGCAATTCTGGCGGCGATGCCAAGACCAATCGCCTCCTCCTCTAGAGCGACATCATAATCCTGAAAATAGAGGCCGTGCTGTTGGGACAGTTGTGGTTGTGAACCTGCCTGTAATAAACTCACCGATACATTTCTAAAAAGACCGTATTCGCTAGGTGTAAAGAAAGAGGTTTGTAGATCCGCCAATGAATCCAGATCAGAAGAGGATGCGATTCCAAAGCGAAGAGCAAATCCGCGGGTAGCTGCGGAAACACCTGCACGGGATGCTTTGAGAATCCGCCAAGGATACTTGAGATCCCGCCAAGATTCTCGAGGCTTTTTCTCGACAAGGCAATTCTTGGAAATCCAAGAATCAGATTGAGAAATAGAGTCTGGCAGCGCTTTCAAGATCGTTTGATTTAGTAATTGGAATTTTAACCAGCCGCCCTGTCTTTCGAGTATTTGAAGGCCGCTCCCTCCAGGCAGAACGTATAAAAGCGGATAATAATTGCCAGGACCTTCTCGAACCTCATTTTTCAGGCGTTTTGTATGTTCCGTAGATTGGGAAAAAGTCTGATTAGGGAAATTGATGAACGCAATTAGAAGAACAAGAACTCCTGTTATTTTCATATACAAGCCTATTTTGTTTCCATAATATGAACACCATCCCAATTGATTGGGGGAGGCGAAGTCAGAAATTCTTGGCAGCGATCCAAGTATACGTACGATGGACCATCATTTGGATGAGATGTCAAGATGGACTCATAAACCTTTTTGGCTTTATCAAATGCTCTTTCTTGATACCATCGAAGTCCATCATGGAATCGATTGACCAGCCGAGCGGTATCCTCAGATATTTGTTCGTTCCTGCCAATTAATTCATATACAAGAACCGACTCCTGCTTTCCCTTCACACGCAGCTTATCGATTTGCCGAACAAGAAAGACTTTGTCCGCCAACTTTTTTGTTGATTCGCTGATCAATATATTGGTAGAAAAGACTTTATTGATGCCTTCAAGTCGAGAGGCCAAGTTAACAGTATCTCCTATGGCCGTATAGTCGAGGCGATGCTGTGAACCTATATTCCCGACAACTACTTCTCCGGTACTGATTCCAATTCGTGTGGAAGAATCAGGTTTTTGATTCTGGCGATTTAGTAATGATTTAGATGTCTTTTCAACCATTTGTTGTAGATCCAGTGCCGCGGCGCAAGCCAATTCTGCATGATTTTCATTTGAGATCGGCGCTCCAAATATCGCCATAATGGAATCCCCAATGTATTTGTCAAGCAATCCTTGATTCTGAAGAATGGCTTCCGATGCAAGTGAAAAATAGTCATTTAAGAATATCACCAGATCTTTTGGGTTCATTTGCTCGCTGGTTGAAGCAAAATCCTTAATATCCGAAAAAAAGATCGTCGCGGTGATTTCATTGCCACCTAGTTTCATTTCTTCTTTTTTTTCCAGGATGTCAGATACCACTGCCGGGCTTACATAGCGGCTAAATATGGACCGCAGTCGCCGACGTGCTTTTCCTTCAGCCTGGTAACTCAAAACGGCAGAGGCGACAAATCCTAGCATGATTGCAGCCTCTGGCGCTATTAGTTGGACCCAAATTCGCTGCCAATGGAAAAGTGCAAATGCAACTAACAGCCACCCTATCGCACAACCCAAAAACCAGATCATTCCAATACGAATTTTTGTTGAATAAAAGAAAGTAAAGCAGACAATAAAGGTGAACACAAAAATTACGCAGATCGATACGTATGAATTCGTTCTGATCAAAAAATCACTTTGAAGGAGGTTGCTCAACATAGTTGCATATATTTCCATGGCCGGATATGGCTCGTAAGTCGTAAAGGGGGTGTTTCGAAAATCAAGAAGACCCGGGGCATTGCTGCCGATAAGGGCGATTTTGTCTCTAAAAATGGAGGATGGCAGTATGGGGGTTCGGCCAGTTTCCTCAGCTATCGCCGAGCTTATCAAGGCGCCA
>JAUXJX010000541.1 GCA_030624545.1 Bacteroidota bacterium
AGCTGGCGGCTTCGGGCGGGCACCCGGCTGCCATGAACGCTTGTGCGATACGATAGGGAGTCCATGGTTCCTGGCTGCCGGGCTTTAAGACCAGCGGCACTTTCAGCGGAATGGCAGGCAGCCAGAGGGAGTGCACGCCAGGAGAATTACTGGGTAGAACTGCGCCGAGGGCATCGGCTTCGCAAGTGTAGCTCAACGTTTGCCCATTTTTGCTGCGCCAACCGGAATCAAGAACGGACAGATCCAGGCCGCGGGTTAGACCCCCGAGAACCGCCTCCATCTCGCGCAGGACAAGGCTGATCTTTGACATGTTCCCTTGGCAAATCGATTCTGGCATACCGGTGCTGGACGAAAGTTGATGACCGTAATCCATGGGCGACTGCAAATCCTCGCCAATAGGAAGATCGGAATTCATGAATAAATCTGCGGCCTTTTTGCAGATCTCGATCAGTTCCTCAACCGAAAGCTCGGCAAGAGCCTGCTTATTCTGACCGGCAAGCGCAATATCTTTGGCGATCAAGCCGCGATTAGCCTGACTCACCTCAACGACCGTCTCACCAGTCTGGAAGTGCGGAACTTTCTTTACCTCGAGACTTCTATACGGCTTGCCGGCTCGCAAAATAGGAAGATGCAGCATCAATACACTCCAACAACAACAGTATCTTGATACTCGGAAAACAACCGCAAGTTGCGTACACCATCCCACGGATAGAGATCGATGGGCTCGGCGCGTTCGCCCTCGTCCCGTTCGGCAAAGCGCGGCACAAAGAATTCCTTCGTCAGCGTCGTCAGTAATACCCGGCCGGTCTCCCCGTATTCTACTGGCTCATCCAAATTATCGGGATTGACGATTTCGAAAACCGCCCGAGGAGTGGGCGGGTAATACGTTACGGCATAATTGTCGGCGGGAACGAAGGGCTTGTGGCAGGCAAGTCCCATCAAAGTATTGCCGTAGGTTGGAACGAATTCGATGCCGGGAACCAGCTCCTCACGGGCGAAACGGTGAAATTGAGCATTCATTTCCGTGCCGCCGCAGAAAATCCCCTTTATGTCGATCTGAGTCAGGGATATTCTTTGACACAGCGCTTCCAGTAATTTGGGAGTCGTGAACAGGCAGCGGATGTTTTCATGCGCTCTCAGGATATTCAATCCCTGCTCGACGACGTGGTTTTTGTAGGCATCCAGCTCCTCGTATTTCTGATATTTGATCAACTTGTTCACCCAGCGCGGATCCAAATCGACAAAGAACGCAATACCGCCGCGATGCTGCGCGAGGTGCTCGATGGCGAGCCGCAGCCGCCTTGGTCCCGTGGGGCCGAACATCAGCCAATCGCTGCCGGGAGGGAATCCTTCATCCGATAGGGTTTTGCTGAATAGCTCGTAGTCGATTTTAAAATCGTTGATGTTGATACGGCATTTGGGAATCCCGGTAGATCCTCCCGTCTCAAATACGGAAACGGGCTGGTCGGCAAGCGCTTTCGGAACCCATTTCCTCACCGGACCACCGCGCAGCCATTCGTCCTGGAAATGGCCGAGACGCTTCAGGTCATCAAATCCGCTAATTTCTTTGCGTGGATCGAAATCGAGTTTGCTTGCATAGTCCAGCCAAAAGGGACAGCCCGTTTTGGGATCAAAGTGCCATTGCACCATCTCGCGGACGTGGGTGTTGAGTTCGACGTTGGCTTTTTGGACTTTTTCGGCTAGGGAATTCGTCAATATTTCCATTGATTTTGTTGATGTTTATGGCCTGGGTTTAATTGCCACGGAGCTCACGGAGAAAATCCCGTTTGGCATTGAAATCCCTGATCATTTTATACTTCTTCTCATTTATTCTCCATTCCAAAGCATTCATAATAATAGCCCGATTCTCCAAGTTTTTCAAGAGCAATACGGTTTGATGTCAAAAGCTCGGACCGATGATACTGGAAGATTAACCGCAAAGCCCGCAAGGAAATCGCAGAGAACGCACAGTCCCTATTCTTTGAGTTATGACTATGCTTTGGATTGAAGCCCAAATAAGCATGGCTGGCTGTGCTTAAGAATAGAATGCGGATTGCGCGGATATGGCGGATTCACACGGATTAATTAAGGCTCATCTCATCATTTTCTGTACTCTTTCGTGTGATTCTGTGGCTATGAATCTTACTTACCTTCAATCGCAACCAGCGTCGTCCGGCTGGCCACATAAAGCACGCCATCTTTTGCCCGAGGCGTGGTATAAACGGCACTGCCCATGTTGGTTTCGTAGATTAGCTCCATCTTCTTGCCGGCCTTCAGAATAGCTAGATCGCCATCTTCGTCGCCGATATAGATCTTTCCATCCACGAAATAAGGCGAGCCCCAAATGGCGGCGAAGGTGTCGTAGGTCCAGTATTTTTCGCCGGTCTTTACATCAAAGCAATAGACGAAGCCGCTCAAGTCGGAAACGTAGAGCAAACCGTCCTGAATCGCCACAGTAGAAATCGTGCGGTTGAAATCCTCGCCTCCCACGTGCCAGACCAGGGCCTTGTCGGTTACGTCGCCGGTCATGGTTGCGTCGATTGCATAAAGATGGCCCGGGCCGTCCCCATGCTCCGGATCCTGGCCCATGGCAATGAAGATCTTGTCGTCATAGACCACGGGTGAAGCGA
>JAUXJX010000086.1 GCA_030624545.1 Bacteroidota bacterium
GCCATCCTTGATCCATCCGTCGCTGTAAATTAGGAAGTCTCGCATCCACCCTTTTTTCAGTTTAGGCAAGTCGGCAGCATCGAACTCGACGGTTATTTCGTCACCCGCATTCATGATGATGTATTTGTCGTCAGCCTCCAGGAGAAGAGGAACGACATCTCCATAACGGGTATAGTAGCCCAGCAGATCGCGCCACTTTTGATTGGTCGTGACTTCGCTGTAATCAAACCAGTGGGGGCCATGCAGCCCTTTTCTGAAAAGTCTGGAGAAACCTCGATGATGCAGGTCAGCAAAAGCCGGCTCCAAGACAGTCTTTCTAATGTTACCATAGTCTGAATCCACGGTGTAAAATATCTGATCCCAATAGATTTGCATATTTGTCCGGATGCGAATGCGAAAACTATTGGTTAGGAATTTGTTAGACAGATCGAGCACGACCATCTTATTCTTACCGCTTGGAAAACTCATATTACTAATGACCGTTTTCCACTGGCCCGACGCGTCAGGTACCTGGAGATAGGGTGATATTGCTGCAAAGTCATCATTCTGTGAGAAAGAGACATTGATGCTCGCATCTGTTGGGAAAAGCCAACCATTAAGAAACAGGACAATGCTTTTTGCCCGGCTGAGATTGCCCAGATCCAAGATAAGATCATGCATTTCGGTTAGGCCCTGAAACCTGGTCGGACGCAGGTTTGCAATATACACGTCATCTTTGTTCAATATCATAGGAAGCAAATCATTTCCCTGTTCGTCCATTGCAGAGAGGGGGGATCTCTTGTTGGTTACGCTATGAATTCGCAAAGGTGGATAGGGAGGCGGAACAAAGCGTTCGTCTATATAAACAGCTATTGAATCCGGATGATCCAGAACCACAAGCTTAAATTCATCAAAATAAATGGTCTCCCACAATTCTTCGGTGAGTTGCATGGAATATTTCCCATCCTTCTCGCGGAGGATATTGGAGGGAATTTTGAGGTGTTCTTTGGCGGAATTAGGAAACGCGTAAGCCGTAGAACCGCCGCTCATAATGCCGAGCGGCATGCCCAAGGCACTCCGCCACAATATGTCGGTAACGAATTCATATCGTTCGCCATTCCAGGCATAGAGAAATGCACATGACCCTTTCAAAGTTTGCTCTTCAATCAGATCCTGGTCGCTACCCGGGAAGAACATGTTCTGCGGAACGCCGTTCGTCCAGATAATTCGAACCACATCGGCTTTCAAGCGGGCACCGATGCCAAAATGAGTCATGGGAGACGAGACCACCCGCATTTGGTAGAGATCGCCTGCCCGCAGTTCCACTTTCGCCCCAATGCCAAAATGATTGTTCTTGCCGCTCCCGGCCTTCAAACCAACCAACTGAATATTAAAATAATGATTGGCATTGCCGCCGTCATTTCGTAGAAGATGGATTTTACCGTCGTGCGCGGCCGCCACAATATCCAGGTCACCGTCTTCATTGAAATCCATAAGTTCGGCGCGGCGGACCGAGGTCAACTCTGCCGGAAATTGAATAGGTGATTTCTCGAACCGACCGGTGCCATTATTGTGGAAAAGTCTAATGCCTTCCGTGGCCCCTTCGTGACTGGAAGACATCCCGACAACGAGAAGGTCGAGAAAACCATCGTTGTTGAAGTCGAAGAAGTGCGCATCCGCACCAGCAAATGACCGAAGCTCATCAAACAATGTTGATGAGCGCCTGTCTTTTTCAAACCCGCCTTGTCCGGTGTTTCGATAAAGGGAAAAGTCCCCCCGTTCTATGCCTACCAGGAACAGATCCATAAATCCGTCGTTGTCATAATCTCCCACCGCAACAGACCTCGACCCATGCTCATCCCGGATGCCGCTTTGAGGCGCAATGTCTTCAAACCTTCCCGAGCGCAGATTTGCATAAAGGCTGTTGCTTGCGCCTTCACGGGCTGCAAATAGATCAATATCCCCATCCTCGTCGAAATCTGCAAACACAACGTCCCTGTAGTCTCCCTTTTCCGCAGTCTCTCCCATCCGGCCCGCCAATTCCGTGAAGCTTCCATCCAGGTTGTTTCGATAGATTCTGATTGCCGAATTCTGTGCCAGAACCAGGTCAAGATCGCCCTCATGGTCAAGGTCGACGAACGTGATAACCACAGCACCCGAAGATTCAGACAAGCCTGACTCCTGGGAGACATTCTTAAGCGTGCCATTCCCGGTGTTCCGATAGAGGAGATTCGACGATTGATTTGCTACAAAGAGATCCAATTTGCCGTCGTTATCGAAGTCAACAAAGATGGCTGCATCGTCGGTCCCCCCATGGTTGATTCCAGCACTGGATGTAACATCGACAAATCTTCCGAGGTCATTCCGGAGAAGATAGTTTGTTCTTCCGGTCTGATCCGTTGCAGAAAGACCGACGTATAGGTCCTGATGGCCGTCGCCGTCGTAATCGCCGATTGCAATGGCTGCATCATTAGCAGTCGATGATTCTGATTCAACAGGGGACGGCTGAATTATATCCAAGCCTGTCAGGGAAGTCACATCGGTGAATTCGATGGCGGCCAACAGGGCACCCTGGTCTTCAACTCTTCTGGTAAAATCCTGGCTAAAGGTTATCACGGGATTTCCTACAGGAGCGCCGCGCGGCCCTTTCAACTCAATAATGCCGGCCTGATACAAAGGGGTTACTTTCAAGAAATTTTGAAATACCAAGGTTGGCGGAAAGGCCTCTTGCGGTTTGGACGCCGTCAACAGTGCCAGAGCTTGTTCAAAATACTCGACTGATTCCTTTGGGAGCTCCAAATATTGTCGTCTGATTTCCTCCATGTGTAGCACGGCTTCGTTGGACTCTCCATTCTTTGTCAGCAAGACCAATAATTCAAGTCGGGCTGCTATATTACCCGGCGTTAGCTCCACTACTTTCGCCAAAAGTTCTTCCGCCTGCCCCAGGAATTTGTCATCTTGTGATTGGGAATAGATCTGTGCAAGCGAATAGAGCGATTTGACGTGGTCGGGAGCAAATTCCAATGTCTCTTCCAGCTCCTTTTGTGCCTGATCTCTTCGATTTGTGAAGTCGTAAAGTTGAGCCAGAATCAATCGAATGTCCGCATCATTTGGATCAATTTCAATTGCCTTTAGGAGTTGTGTTTCGGAATCCTCATACTGGCCCATCCTCAGATAGACAAGACCTAGATTTGCGTGGCCAAGTGCTTCGTCCGGAACAAGCTCGACAAGCAGATTAAACTCTCGCTCTGCGTCGGTTAGCTTGTTTTCCTCCATGTAGGCCAATCCAAGGGTCCTGTGCGTGATGATTTCGGTTGAGAGTTCCCTGTCTGGGGCTTCCTTTTTTCCACAGCCGCCTTGCGTCCACGCTAATCCCGCCAATAATAATATCATGAAAAAAGAGATTCTTTTGTTCATAGAAATTTGATCCTCAGCATATCAGCGATAAGAAATATGAAATGTAGATTTCAAGATAGCAAATTATTGAAGTGTGGGAAAGACAAATCGTTGGATTGTATGCGATCTCCAATATTGATCACGTCCAAAACTGAGATAACGGCAGGAGAAGGGATCGCTTTTCAGCGAAACAGAAAGGCTAATTCATGTCGAGGAACTCAAGATCGTTCCATCTTGCCTGACTGTAATATCAGTTGCATTTGCAGGAATATCTGACTCGGTAATCTGTCCGCCGGGCCAGCGAACCCAGATGCCCTTCGGTTCTTCCTTCAATCCCATTATTTGCACGACGGAGTCCTGGGACCAATATCCCGAGCCGGCGTGGATTTCGCGAGCAGGGCCGTGATGATCAGAATAAATCAACCTAATGGTTGCCCCGATGCCGGAAACATTTGCCTTTGATCCTTTCAATCTGACACGCAGGCCTGGTTTGGCCCCGACATTATGATAGAGTTTGGTCTCAGCCCCGTTTTGGCTGACGACCAGGTCGACCCGGCCATCCTGGTCGTAATCGCCGAGCGCTGCTCCCCGCTGTTCTCCGTATACTTTTACGCCGGACTCCTGGCCGGGAATTGGCTCGAGATTGCCGGTTCCGTCACCTGTCAGCCAAAGCCCGCGCCCAGCATCGTTTCTCGGCGTCTCAATTTGCGAGGAAAAAAAGTTCTGGCTGATAAAAACGTCTTCGTGACCATCGCCATCAAAGTCCGCAATGCCGGCATAGAAGGCCGGAGCAAATTGCGCTTGAGCCGGCATTACTATTGCTTCAAAATGATCACCACGGTTGAGAAAAACGGTATGCTCCAGGTGACTCGCCGTAACTTGCTTTGCCTCCCTCAGCCTGGGGCCTATTACCTCGTCAAGGTTTGCGCTGCCGAATTCATCAAAGGTTGGATTTAAGGATTTGACAAACGGCATGGCGTTGGACATGCAGGATAGCCCGCGCTCGGGATAGAGTCTGTTTTCAACGGGGTCGATGTGAGCCTCGATGATGTCCAAGGTGCCGTTATGATCGAAATCGTCATAAAAAATGCGTAGCTCGTGATCATAATAGTAATTATATTTCGTGTTCAATCCCCAATTCGTGGCAATGATATCCATTTGGCCGTCAGCGTTCAGATCCCCCGTTGTGACTCCGTTCCACCAGCCTTTGTATTCGGACAGTCCCATGTCATCTGTCGCGTCGGTGAAGATTCCGTCAGTATTGCGCAGTACTTTCACCGGCCCCCATTCGATGGCCAGGACAATGTCCGGATCCGCGTCGCCATCGATATCGCTGAATACGGCTCCGGAGACCAACCCCACATCATGAAGCACGCCTTGATTACGCTGGTCGTCAACGAATTTACCATTTTCATTGGTGAAGAAGATGGATGAGGCCGGTTCGGGATAGCGACCGGGGATTGTCCGGCCGCCCATAAACAGATCAAGATCGCCATCGCCATCATAATCTGCAAGGGCAGTTGGACCCACGCTGGCTGAATTGCCCGTGATTTTTTGGCTGGACGCGATCTTTCCATTCTTGAGATCATAGCGTAGCAAGAAGGAGTCGTCGGAATTTTCATCTTCAAAGTTAGAATGGGCTACGAGCAGATGATTGGAATTATCACCGTTCCAGAAAAGAACATTGGTTTGATCGGCCAGTGTTTTTGACGTTAATCTCCGATCCTTTATCGGTTCAAACCCGCCTTTTACGTCATTTCGAAATGCCGCCAGTTTGCCGCCGCGGCCGCTGGTAATCATCAGATCGTCCAAACCATCGTCATCGAGATCTACCCAGCTTACCCCGGGTCCCAATTGGCTCAGACGATTGGGCAGTAGGGACTGGCGCTTGAAATCGTCAAAGGGATCTTCGTGATGAGTGTGGGCGATTAGCTGACTGACGTCTTCAAAATAAGGAGAGGTCGATGCGGATGGTTGTGATTCTGAAAAGTAAGAACCGCTGGAGGAGAACTCATAAATCTCATAAATTCGGTTTGGCCTGGCACCTTCTAACCTGCTATATTTGCCATCGCGCCAAGTCACCTCGATCGTTAAATCACTATCCATTTCACCCGCCGCAAAAACGTACCTCTGGTCCGAGCCTGATAAATAGCTTCCGCCACAGATGGCCTCTTTGGATTGCGGCACGGGTCCACCTAAGACTTTAATCTTTGCGCCAATCCCCTGCGTATTTGGCGGCAGTCCACGCAGCCGGATGGCAATTCTCGGCGCGATGGCCTCATTTCTATAAACAGCAGGTGTATCATTTAGTCTGTTCATGACGACATCCAGATCTCCGTCATTGTCAAAATCACCGAGCGCCATGCCATGGCTCACATCAACTGATCGAAATCCCCATTCTTCTCCTATTTCTTCAAACGTCAAATCACCCTTATTTTTGAAAATGAAATTTGGAGTTTCCAGAGTGGGAAAGGCAAATACCTCACTCTGGAGTTGCTCGTAAATAGGATTGGCCATTGTTTTTAGTTGATTCCGCGTGTCGGAATCCATGGCATCGTAATAATGGCCGGTAATAATCAGAAGATCTTCATAGCCGTCGAGATCTACATCCAGGAATAATGGCGACCACGACCATTCCGAAGCCTGTACACCGCCAAATTGGGCGATTTCAGCGTAAGTCCGGTCACCGCGATTGAGAAACAGGGTATTGCGCATGAATTGCGGGCGATTGTCAATTTCTCCTATCGACACCGGTGTAAGGGACATCACTCCCATCTGTGTCTTTCGACGTTTATGCTCACGACTAAGCATCTCAGCCAAGAAAAAGTCCATGTTCCCGTCACGGTTGATATCGGCAAAGTCAATGCTCATTGAAGCTGCGCTGGTATTGCGGATAGCCAGCTTGTCAATTGCACGGAATCTGCCGGTGCCATCGTTGATCCAAACTCTATCCGGACTTTCGAAATCGTTACAGACATAAATGTCCGGATCCAGGTCGTTGTCCATATCCTGGAAGCGAACGGCCAAACCCCAATCGTGGTCTTCACTGGCCGGATTACCATCTTCATCCAGAAAACGGCCATCGGTCATCGAGAGTTTGGAAAAGCGGCCGTCACCATCATTTAGAAAGATCATGTCGGGTTCGGCATACTCAAAGCGCAAAAGCACGTCGTTCTTCACTTCAACGGTGTAGTGTTCCTGGAATTCTGGCAATACAATATAGCCGTCACCCACTTTCTTGGTCGTTTTCTCGACAGTTCTTTCATTCACCGGATAGATGTCGCGGATGCTCCGAACCTTGTAGTTGGTGATATACAGATCGAGGTCCCCGTCGCCATCGATATCCGCAAGAGCGAGGGTTGTCGCTCCTGTATTGGAAGTTAGACCCGACTCCTGCGAAAAGTCTGTAAAGTTGCCGGTTCCATCATTTAAGAAGCATGCATTAGGCCCGCCGAGGGCGGTGACCAGGAGATCCAGGTGGCCGTCTCCATTTATGTCTGCAAAGGTGGCCCCGGTTGAGAATTGGTTTTCGCAGGCCACACCCGCCTTCTCGGTGATGTCTTTGAATTTCCAATTCCCCAGGTTTTTGTATAAAACGTTTCGGCTATTGAGCTGGCAGAAATAGATGTCCGGCAGGCCATCTGCATCTATATCACCAACTGCGACACCTGAGCCGTTGAGAAGATGGCGGTTCTCTTTGATCTGTTCTCTTGTCAAGTCATTTATGTTTTCGATTCCGATTTCAGGTCCGGAAAGCAGGGTAAGTCCATTGCCCGTTGCCCTTGAAATGGACAGATCAGCCCAGCGGTAACCGTCTTCCACATTCCATTCCATGCGCCTGCTTCGTCCACATTGTAATAAGAGAAAAATTGCTAAAAACAAAAGAAAGGGAGGATTGAGTTTTTTCATATTGTATGACAATTTTGAGTTATATGGCTAAGGCTTCTTTCCGAACCTCTTTATTGTAACATCGTTACATCTAGAATAATACCCGAAAAA
>JAUXJX010000459.1 GCA_030624545.1 Bacteroidota bacterium
GATGGTTTATACTGAGTTTTTCCAATCTATTTGACACATATCTCGCGTGATCTTCTGCGCCCCCGTTGTATCGCCGGTTTGCCTGCTCCTGGGAGCGGTAACTCTGTCTATCAGCTTAACAGTTTCCAAAACGGTTTCCGCGCCGATTACCGCCAATTTGTCATGTAAGGTTCCGGCATTGTCCTCCGGATCGATATCGACGGCCTTCTGCAAGATAATATCTCCGGTATCCACGCCCTTTTCAATAAAAAAAGTCGTGACCCCGGTCCTGGTCTCGCCATTCAACAAAGCCCATTGAATCGGGGCTGCTCCCCGATAGAGAGGCAGAAGCGAGGCATGTAAGTTGATTACTCCTCTGCCGGGTATTTCAATTATGGCCTCCGGCAGAATTTGAAACGCGACAACCACATACAAATCTGCAGCATACTTCTCCAGATGTGCGGCAACTTCCGGTGATTTCAGGCTTTCCGGCTGGTAAACCGGCAGACCAAAATCCAACGCCTGCACTTTCACAGGTGTTGGAATTACCTGCCGTCCCCTGCCCCTGGGTTTGTCGATTCCGGTTACAACCAGGGTTATTTCATGGGAGGACTGAAACAACGCCATCAAGGTAGGCAAGGCAAAATCAGGCGTCCCCATGAAGATGATTTTCATTTTGCGGCGGCTTTCTCCAGCTTCCTCGCAACGGAACTGCGGGCGAGCTCGACCTTTACATTGTCAGCAATTTTCACGAGAAGGGTCGCTTCTTTTTCCTTTTCCTTAATGCCGACAATTGTGCCATAGAGGCCGCCGATCGTGACGATTCTGTCTCCCTTATCCAAAGAGGAGATCATCCTCTTCGTTTCCTTCTGCTTCTTGCTCTGGGGACGAATCATCAAAAAATAGATGATTAGAAAAATCAGGATAAAGGGCATAAAAGCCCAAATTGGGTTTCCGCCTTGTTCCGCTTGCATGATGATAAACGATGCGATCACTTGTTCTCTCCTTATTATTCAATTCTACTGATTGGTTTTGTACTGTTGATAGAACTCTTTCGTCCAGTTTTGATAACGGTTCTCCTGAATGGCCCGGCGAGCATTTCTCACTAATTCAAGATAATAATGCACATTGTGAAGCGATGCAAGCTGAAGCCCCAGAACCTCTCCGGCATGGAATAGATGGCGGATGTAGGCCCGGCTGAAATTTCGACACGAATAGCACGAGCAATCTTCGTCAATGGGATTGTGATCGTTGCGATATTCCGCATTTTTTACAGTAAGAACACCGTTGCGTGTAAACACCTGGCCGTTTCTGCCGTTCCTGGTTGGAATCACACAATCGAACATATCTACACCAAGCCCGATGGACTCGACCAAATCTTCCGGCTTTCCGATTCCCATTAGATAGCGTGGCTGATCCTCGGGTAAATGGTCGCAGCAGATTTCTGTTAATTCAAACATTTCCGTTTTCGGTTCGCCGACAGCCAGGCCCCCGATCGCATAGCCGTCAAATCCGATGCCTGTCAAACCCTCGACGCTCTCCCGCCGCAATTCATCATAAGTACTTCCCTGGACAATACCAAATAAAAATTGCTGATAATCGTGGACGGGAGAATTTTCGCGCATGAATTCCTTGGAGCGCTTCGCCCATTCGAGAGTTCTGAGATGCGATTTCTTTGCATATTCGAAATCACATGGATAGGCGGTGCACTCATCCAGAACCATGACGATATCCGCCCCAAGGTTACGCTCGATCTCTATCACTTTTTCCGGGGTAAAAAGGTGCTTCGATCCGTCGAAATGAGATTGAAATTCCACTCCCTCATCGGTAAGCTTGCGCAGGTCGGCCAGACTAAATACCTGGTAGCCGCCGCTGTCGGTTAGAATGGGCCTTTGCCACGAGATGAAACGATGCAGCCCGCCCGTCTCGCGGATTAGTTGGTCGCCGGGTCGCAAGTAAAGATGGTATGTGTTGCCGAGTATGATTTGCGCACCGGCGTCGAGCAGGTCTCTCGGCGGCAGTGTTTTGACCGTGCCTTGCGTTCCCACAGGCATAAAAATGGGCGTTTGAATTTCGCCATGGTCGGTCAAGATCCTCCCTGCCCTGGCCTTCCCGCCGTCGTTGACATGTTCGAGTGTAAAGAATTTATTCACCACGGAGTCTCACGGAGTAACACAGGAAATTTTGTCCATCGGATTCTGCGATGCATTTTGGATTATTTGCGAAACTGGGTTCTTGCTACATTCATCTAAACAAGGTTCTTAAGGCCTGCCTAGCAGAGACAGCCTGCCCAACACAGGCGGGAACAACAACGGCGCTTTGTACTAATGATTCTGTGGTCAATTTCTAATAAAATAGATTTCCGCTCCTACCCATCCATACATGCTCCTCCGTGGCAGTCCGTGGTAAGCAATATTTTTTGATATCTATAAGCCGGAATTTCAGGGACTAGCACGGTAGATTATTCTATCGGATTCTGCGAAGCATTTCAAATTTCTCTGAACCAAAATTGAAAAGCAAGCCAACCCTTATTTGTGTTGTTGTGAGATAATTAATCAGTTGAGCCTCATCCTGGCGAGTCAGCTTCCTAATTGCTTTATTCTCAACCAAGACCTTATCATCCACCAACAGATCAGCCCGAAATCGGTTTTCGAATACTACGTCCTTATATTTGACATCAAGGTCGATTTGTCTTCGATGAGGTATATTAAGTAAATTTAATTCGTGGCAAAGTGCATCCTCATAAAGCGATTCCAAATAACCCGGACCCAATTCGTGATACACTTCTCGTGCCGCTCCGATGATTTTGAAGGTCAGCTCCTTATAGAGAAGAGTCCCCATTCTAGTTTTTATCCGTGTCCTTCCGTGAGGCTCCGTGGTGAAGAATTCTACCCAACGCCTCACCAATATCCTCCAAATCTATCAGCCGCAGGCGCTTAAGTTCCAACTTTTTTCGCTTTTGCTTCGGAATATAGGCTGTTTTAAACCCGAGCAGGTCGGCCTCCTTCAACCGGCTTTCCAACTGCGAAACTGAAC
>JAUXJX010000558.1 GCA_030624545.1 Bacteroidota bacterium
ACGCCAAGAAGCAGGGAGAAGCGCAAAGGCATTTATCGATGAAAACAGCGGCGCCACGGAGAGGATTACAGGCAAGATCTTGAGTTACGTTTAACATGAATAATTGACTCAATCAAAGGCGCTCTACGTGTCTGCAGAGAAAGAACGGAAAGGATCAGGAACAAAAAAAAATGACATGAGAATGTAAACTTATTTTCTAACGATTTTTTTTCTGAGTTTGAGATATTACTTTTATATCTTTAATATTCTTAACGCCTTTGCGAGAGATTTTTGTGAATGATAGAGGAGTGTTTCGTCACGAACATTGGCCAGGCCGACCATTGCGGTCGTCCATAAAACCAGAATCTGCAAATGATAAAGTGTGAACGAATCTGTTTTTCCTATCCAAACAGTCCTGTTCAGGTGCTGAGGGATATTTCCGTCGTCATTCAAGAAGGGGAAGCCGTGAGCATCATGGGAGCCAACGGTTCGGGCAAGAGCACCCTGGCTCGTTGTTTGAACGGCCTGCTTCAGCCTTCATCCGGTGAGGTATGGATAGACGGACTCAACACAAGGCATAAGGTAGATAATGAGAAAATTCGCCAAAAGGTGGGCATGGTTTTTCAAAATCCTGATCACCAGATTGTGAGCACAACGGTCGAACGTGAAGTGGCCTTCGGTATGGAGAATCTGCAATTTGAACACGATGAAATGCACGCCACGGTTGATCATCTCCTGGAGGAATTCAATCTGAAAGGTCGATTGGACCATCCGCCACACAGGCTTTCCGGAGGAGAAAAACAATTGTTATGCCTTGCCTCGGTGCTTGCGATGAAGCCGCGATATTTGATTTTGGATGAGCCCACTTCCTTGCTGGACCCCTACTCCCGCCGCCGAATTCTCGAATCGATTTTCAAGAATAGATCAAAATCGATCGAGAAACTGACACCCATATTGATTACTCAATATCCCGAAGAGACATTTTACACCAATCGCTTACTCATCCTATCCGAAGGCAAAATCATCAGCGATGCGGCCCCGCATGAAGCATTCAAGGAGGCTGGCAAACTCTGCCGGCTTGGAATCGGAGTGCCGCTTGAGTATGCACTTGAATTGGAGATAGATTTGGATGATCATAGAGTTGAAAGACATTCACTTTAGTTATCCAACCCTCGGTGCGGAGAGTGGTGATTCACACTACGCCCTTGCCGGCGTAAGCCTGAGGATTAGTGGAAATGAGACCGTCGCTATTGTTGGAGCCAGCGGTTCCGGTAAAACGACCTTGATTCAATTGCTGAATGGTTTGTTGGAGCCGACGCGGGGACAGGTTTCGCTAGATGGCGAGACCGCATCCTACCGAGGAGATTTCGCCCTGAGTTGGCGGCGCCGGGTCGGACTGGTTTTTCAGTTTCCGGAGATTCAATTCTTTGAGAATAGCGTATTTGATGAAATTGCATTTGCTCTTCGGAACATCGGGGTCGATGAAGTTGAAATTCAAAAGCTTGTTACGAACGTGCTCAAAGAGCTGGAAATGGATGACATGCGCCTTGCACAACAATCTCCTTTTCGCCTGAGCGAGGGTCAAAAGAGACGGATAGCCATTGCGAGCGTGCTGATAATGGACCCGGAAGTTTTCATTCTGGACGAGCCCACCACCGCTCTCGACTATAATGGTGTACAGGTCATGCGGTCCATCGTAAAGAGATTCCAGGCCGATAAGAGAACGGCGGTTATCGCATCACATGACATGGATTTTGTTCACAGCGTGGCCCAAAGAATCATATGCCTGGCCGATGGCAAAATCATCTATGACGGCCCGCAACGCCAGTTTTTTGAGCTAAAGGATCTTCTTACTCAAGCCCATCTCGATCTTCCCAGGGTACTGAAGATCGAAAGGGTTCTGAAGGAGCGGGGTCAACTCAAGGCAATGACCAAAATTCCGCACCCGATGGATTGAATTTAGAACTCCTGACGCATCTTTCCTTGATACTTACTTTCGTCGAAGACCGCTTCTTTAAATCTTCGACTGGGTATCATTTCCTCTTCCTGTCTTTCCAATCTGCCCGTTTGTAATTCAATAATTTTGCGTATATTCCGATAATAATATGGATATATACCATCTTCTCAGGAAGAGCGCGTCACAATTGTTGGGCGCGTGATACATTCTTACCCAGACGCCCAGTTGAGATGTAGCAGTAGAGAGGTAAATGGAGAATCAAATCGACACCAACGTGGCAGCCACTTCCGAAGCATTCGAGGATCTCACCGACAAGGAATTGCGCAATTTTGGTTTTGACAGCCATTATCCTCTTGTCAGCAAAAGCAGAAAGATGAAAAGAATCTACGCTCTCGTAAAGAAAATCGCGAAGAGCAATGCCAGCGTTCTTATCCAGGGAGAAACAGGGACTGGAAAGGAGTTGATCGCCAATCTATTTCAATTTGTCAGCCCAAGATCCACAAAGCCATACGTCAAAGTAAACTGCGCCGCCCTGCCCGATAATCTTCTCGAGAGCGAATTGTTCGGTCACGAGAAAGGCTCCTTCACCGGCGCCTATCAAACTCATGTTGGAAAATTTGAACAGGC
>JAUXJX010000032.1 GCA_030624545.1 Bacteroidota bacterium
AAAGCCGTGAAAACCGGCGCCGGTATGGAAGTTGAGCTTGGAGGGGCTGAATAGATTGATTCTCAAATGCAAACTAAAGGTTTTAGGCAAGATGAACAGGATAAATAGGATATAATAAATCGGGATCATCAAAAAATTAGTTGCGGGTTTTGATAGTAACTTTAATAGCCACGTCCTTTAAGGGCGTGGACCCAATGAGTCCTGACGCTTGTTGGATTTTAACCCCATCTAGCTCTTGGTCAACAATCATTTGAGTTTAGTCCTCGATAGAGTCATAGGAGGACGAAATTTGGGTAATAATTTGAAATTCCTGCCAAACATTAAACAAAGCTCGAAAGACCCAATATCCATGCTAAACTTATATGTTGAATAGAGGTGACCGTGAACACCAAAATACTTATTGCTCTGTCTTGGTGTCTCGCCTGGCTTGCAGTTGCAGAACTTTTCGCACAACATCGAAATGTTTTGATTGGCACGAATAGAAATCCCAACGAGCCATGTATTGCCATTGATCCTAATAATACCGACAGAATGGTCGCGGCAACAAATCTGAACAATTATTACTATTCTTCTGATGGAGGATCAACCTGGATGGCTGGCCAGGCGGTTTCCTCTTACGGAGTTTGGGGCGATCCCGTGGTTGTGGTCGATACGGAAGGCTCTTTCTATTATTTCCATCTTTCCAATCCACCGTTGGGCAATTGGATTGACCGTATCGTTAGTCAGAAGTCAACGGATGGAGGCGCCACCTGGTCCGATGGAACATTTTTTGGACTCGTCCCGACCTCATCCGGAGCAAAAGTCCAGGACAAAGAATGGGCTGTGGTTAACCAAAGTAATGACCATATCTATGTGACCTGGACACAATTTGATCGCTATGGCAGCCCTGATCCACAGGACAGTACCATTATTCGTTTTGCAAAATCCACGGACAAAGGCCAGACTTGGTCAGACCCGATAAGGATCAACCGGGTTGCCGGTGATGCTGTCGATAGCAGCAATACGGTTGAAGGCGCAGTGCCTGCCATAGGTCCAAATGGCGAGATATATGTAGCGTGGGCAGGTCCGGTGGGCATTGTGTTTGACAAATCTGGTGACGGTGGTGAAACCTGGCTTGATGAGGATATTTTTATAGATGAATTGCCGGGCGGTTGGAATTTTGACATTCCCGGCATTTTCAGATGCAATGGATTTCCAGTGACTGCATGCGATTTGAGTGACGGTCCTCATCGCGGCACCATCTACGTGAATTGGTCCGATCAGCGAAACGGTTTAGATGACACCGATATCTGGCTGGCGAAATCGACCGACGGCGGCGAGACATGGAGCGGGCCGATCCGGGTTAACGACGATGCAGCCGGCAGCCAGCAATTCTTAACCTGGATGACGATCGATCAGACTAATGGCGCCCTGTACTTCGTATTTTACGATCGCAGAAACTACAACGACAACCGCACCGACGTTTTTATGGCCGTCTCCCGGGATGGCGGGGAGTCATTCACCAATTTCAGAATAAGTGAGACGCCATTCTTGCCAAGAGAAGAAGTTTTCTTCGGCGACTATACTCACGTCGCCGCACACAACAATGTAGTCCGGCCGATCTGGACAAGGCTGGATGATACAGAGCTTAGCATGTGGACGGCCATTGTTGATGTTGACAATATAACGAGCGTGGAGAATGACAAATGGCTGTTGCCGAAAAGTTACACCCTTAAACAGAATTTTCCGAATCCATTCGATGAACAGACTGTATTCTCTTTTAAGCTGCATAAACCTTCGACCATAAGCCTGATAATCTATGATCTTCTCGGCAGAGAAGTCGCAACGGTCGTTGACAAAAGGTTCTATGGAATTGGCCAATATATTGAGAGTTTTAGACCTGGGGAATTGAATTTGCCATCGGGAACTTATTACTATGTCTTGCGGAATAGTAGCGAAGAGATGACGAGAAAGATGATATATGTTCAATAGGAGCAAAGCGTTAACCCGGAAGGAGGCCACCGCCTCTCATTTTGAACGCAGTGTAACTACGAGAGACTCGTTATCACAAGTTCCATAGAATGACAGGAAAAAAGGACTTTTTGGGATAGCCCCAGGTCAGCGGCTAACGGCCGACGTGATTCCCTCTCCCTTGGGAGAGGATGTCACAAAGTGACTGGGTGAAAAAAAACGATCCCCGAGACCCGAATCTTGTCTACAGATTTCCCCTCCTCTGCTGCTCGATCTCTATACTCTCAAACAGCGCCTTGAAATTGCCGACACCAAAACCCTGTGATCCCCGTCTTTGAATGATCTCGAGGAAGAGGGTAGGCCGGTCCTGAATCGGTCTGGTGAAAATCTGCAGCAGATAGCCTTCGTCATCGCGGTCGGCTAGAATGCCCAAATCAGCGATGTCGTCATAGCTTTCTTTTATCTTACCGATCCGATCGGGCAGCGCTTCATAGTAGGACATGGGCACACGCAGGAACTCGAGGCCCCGGTTCTGTAGTTCCCGTGTCGTGCTGATGATGTCACCGCTCAGCAGGGCGATGTGCTGCACGCCCGGCCCATTGTTGTAGTTGAGGTATTCTTCGATTTGGCTTTTTTTCTTACCTTCGGCAGGTTCATTTATTGGAAACTTCATCCGTCCCGACCCATTCGACATCACTTTACTCATGAGGGCGGAGTATTCGGTATGGATCACTTTGTCGTCGAAGTGTAATATCTGCCGGAAACCGAGCACCTTGTGAAACCAGTCAACCCAATAATTCATCTTGCCGAGCTCCACGTTACCCACGATGTGGTCGATGCCCACCAATCCAGTAGAGGCTACTGCAGGATCATCCTGCAGCGATTGATAACCCGGCATGAAAGGGCCGTCGTAATTCTTTCGCTCCACAAACCGGATCAAAGTCTCTCCGTAACATTGGATGGCGGCGGTGCGCAAGGGGCCATTTTCATCCCGAATCTCTGCCGGTGCCTCGACTGCGACTCCGCCGCGAGCGGTCGTTTCCCGCCAGGCCTCATCCACATCATCAACGGTCATAGCGATCGTTTTCACACCGTCCCCATGGATCATGGTATGGGCAGCCATCGGGTGGTGAGGACCGTAGGGCGTATTCAATGCGAAGCGGATGTTATTCTGCTCTACCACCCAGCTCGCGTGGCTTCGATTCCCCGTTTCCAACCCGCTGTAGCCGACCGGTTTGAAGCCAAGGTTTTTCCAGAACACGGTTGCCTGCTTGGCGTTTCCAAGCCAAAACTCCAGATGGTCGATTGAATTGAGTTTAAGAAAATCTCCTTCTTGTTCGATTGACCGGTTGTCCTTGTGCACTTCAACTGCTTTGTCCATTCTCGTTACCTCAGTCTCTAATTGCTGAAATCTTTAATCCAACAGTAGGTCCGCCGCTCATTTCTCCAAATTCCATAACGGCATCATCGTGCGACGCGCGAAAGCTGACGAATATTTTCAACAATATAAAAAATACATATGACTTTGACTAATTATATTAAGTAAACATTCAAAAGGTCCTGCGTTCTGGAACGCCACGAGGCAGGATTCCTGTCGTTGTAGTCATTTATCTTCACAAGATTGCCACAACGATAAAAACATCTTGTGTAAGACTTGGATAAGCCTTAATATAGCGGGGAGAAATTCCCCGGAAAGTCTTTGTCGCATCAAGTTCTTCACCATAATCTCTTTGGTAGCATCGTCATGAAAGCACTCACATTTCACGGAAAGCAGACGGTCCATTACGAATCTGTTCCCGATCCCGAGATTATATCACCCCTGGATGCCATCGTGCAAGTCAACCGCGCCGGCATCTGCGGTTCAGATTTACATCCCTACCATGAGCGCGAAAAGGGCCTCGATCATGGCACGGTTATGGGACATGAGCTGGTAGGAGAGATTGTCGAAACAGGGCAGGAGGTCAGACGATTTAAGAAGGGTGATGAGATCTTGAGTCCCTTCAGCAACAATTGCGGTCGATGTTTCTATTGCCAACGGGGACTTACGTGCCGCTGCATTTACGGCCATTGCTATGGTTGGGTGCAGGAAGGAAAAGGACTGCAAGGCGTCCAGGCTGAGTTTGTCCGCGTGCCCCTGGCAGATTCGACCCTGGTTGCCAGGCCGGAGAACGTCACTCCCGAGGAGGGTCTTCTGCTGGCTGATATTCTTCCGACAGGCTATTTCTGTGCGGATATGGCAGATATCAGGCCGGACGGCGTTTATGCAGTCGTGGGCTGTGGCCCGGTTGGATTGATGGCCATAGTCGGTGCGTTTGAGCACGGCGCCGAAGTCGTCTACGCCATCGATTCGATTCCGGAGCGTTTGTCACATGCGCAAAAATTTGGCGCCATCCCGATCGATTTCAAATCGGGCGATCCTGTTTCGGTTATTCGAGATGCCACCGATGGCCGCGGCACCGATGCGGTTTTAGAGGTCGTGGGAAACGAATCAGCTGGCCGGCTGGCAGCCGATCTCGTCCGTCCATGCGGCATAATCTCAGCGGCCGGCTTTCATACTGAGGAGCATATCGCCTTTTCCCCGATGGAAGCCTACGACAAGAACCTTACGTTCAAGGCTGGCCGCTGTCCGGCAAGGTATTATATGGAACGTCTCATACCCATGGTGCAACAGAGAAAATATGATTTGACTTCGATCATTTCCCACCGGATGCCTTTGAGTGAAGGCGTCATAGCCTATGACATTTTCGACAAGAAGCTAGAGGCATGCACGAAGGTTGTTCTGCAACCCGGCAGTTGATCAGATTTACAGGATTAAAGGATCTGCATGATCAATTACATCGAGATTTTTGGGGACAGTGATGGCCAGGTTGAGTGAGGTGTGGGAGTAAACAAGTCTGAACCAGGATTCACCGGATTAAAGGATCTGCATGATTAATCAATTCTTCTGAAAATCAATCTTATGTTTGCCTTATGATAATCAAGTCCATACACAGGAATAATGAAATCAAGTTAATCCGTTAATCGTTTAAATCATGATTCAGACAGTTTTCAGGAGACAACATCAATACACCTAGAATCACAAAGCCCACCCTGCTTCTTGATCAACAACGTGCCCTGAAAAACATCGAAGTGATGGCGCAAAAGGCACGCAGAAATGGGGTTCGGTTCCGGCCGCATTTTAAGACGCATCAATCTGCTCGGATTGGCGAATGGTATAGAGAATTCGGTGTTGAGGCTATCACGGTCTCGTCCGTTTCGATGGCGACCTACTTTGCCGAGCATGGCTGGGATGACATCACGATAGCGTTTCCGGTGAACCTGCTTGAGATCGATGAAATCAATAAGCTTGCCGGCCGAATAAAACTGAATCTGCTGGTCGAATCCATAAAAGCTGCAAGATTTCTGGCTGGTAATCTTCAAGCTGAAGTCCAGGCTTGGATCAAAATCGATGTGGGGTATCATAGAACCGGAATTCCAAACGATGATTTTGAAGCGATCCAATCGCTTTGTGTGGAAACTTGGAAATCTCCTCTGCTCAGGTTTCAAGGCATACTGACGCATGCGGGACATACTTATGAAGCTAAATCGAAAGATGAAATTGAGTTCATTTATCGAAGTTCCGTGGCCAAACTAAATAATATCCGGGAGCGACTTTATTCCGCCAATTTTGAAAATATGGAAATTTCGGTAGGAGATACGCCGGCCTGCAGCATCGTTCACGATCTTGGTGATGTCGATGAGATCCGGCCCGGAAATTTTATCTTTTGCGATGTCATGCAGCTTGGTATCGGCTCGTGTTCCGAAGACCAGATAGCCACCTCTGTTGCGTGTCCCGTGGTGGCGAAGCATCGAGAGAGAAATGAGATTCTGCTGTATGGCGGGGCAATCCATTTTTCCAAAGATTACGTACTGGACGATGGCACCAAGATTTATGGCAAGATCAGCCTGTTGGGAAAGAATGGCTGGGGACCCATTGTGGAGAATACCTATCTCGCCAAAATCTCACAAGAACATGGTACGGTCAAAACAAATGACCATTTTTTTGACAGGGTAAACATCGGTGACATTCTTGTAGTTTTGCCGGTCCACTCCTGTCTGACTGCCAATTTGATGGGTAAATATATGACGCTGGGTGGTGAAATGATATCCATGATGCGCTATACTTCTAAATACAAAACAAACCACGGATGACACGGATTATCACTGATGAAAAGATGTCTAATAACTATCTGTGGTTATCCGTGCAATCCGTGGTCAAATTTTAGGAGGCATCTATGAACCGTCTTCCCTTATACCTTATACCCTTATACCTCATCCTCGGCTGCTCGCAGCAAAAGCAGGCCGACCTCATCTTTCATAATGCCAACATATGGACGGTGGACGAAGCCAACCCGACCGCGGGGGCCGTGGCAATCAAAGGCGGAAAATTCGTCGCCGTTGGGTCAAATGACGAGATATTGAATTTGCGTGGGGACAATACCCAGGTCATCGATCTAAATGGTGAATTCGTCGTTCCCGGCTTCACTGACAATCACGTTCATTTTGCTTCGGCTGCGCGTTTTCTCGAATTCAACATAATGGCCGTTTCGACTCAGGATGAATTCGTCAACCGCGTTCGGAACGTTGTGTCGAGTTTGCCGGAAGGGGAGTGGATTCTTGGCGGATACTGGGGCGCTTATGATGAATGGGCTCTGGGCAGCGCCGGCGGCGAAAAGCGCGAGCCGTTCACGCCGGATATGTCATTGGTTGAGGAGCTGACCGGCAATTACCCCATGTTTATCCGCAAATTTGACAACAGCGAATTTGCCGCCAACTCCGCAGCCATGGAGGCTGTCGCTCTTGACCCGGTCAATCCGCGCAATCCCGAAATCGAATTCCTCCGTGATTTGAAAGGCCGATTTACAGGCATCATGCGCGGCCGGGGAGCGTGGAGACTGTTCTCTGAACATATCCCGAAAGGCTTTTCGCATGAGCGCCGTGTACAGCAAACCAGGCGGGCATTCGAGGAAATTCGTAAACGCGGTGTAACCAACGTCAGTGATATGTCCGACGATGAGCAACTGGAGATATACCGCGAGCTGCGTGAAGCAGGCGAGTTGACGGTCCGGGTCCATTTCCGCTATTTCCTCGACCGCTGGAATGAATTGGCGGAACAGGGTATCAAGATCGGGCACGGCGATGAGTGGATTCGGTTGGGTTCCCTGAAAGGCCACATCGACGGCATTATGGGCACCAGTTCGGCGCGCTTCTTTGAACCCTACTCAAGTGATCCCACCAACCGCGGCCGCTGGCGCCAACTCATGGTCGATGAGGAAGGAAATTTTGTCGAAGGCAAGTTCGTTAAATACATGCTGGACGCTGATAAAGCCGATCTGCAGATGACCGTACACGCCATCGGCGATGAGGCAAACGATTTGCTGATGGATTACCTGGAAGAGCTGAATGCCCAAAATGGCGAGAAAGACCGCCGCTTTCGACTGGTGCACGCCCAGGTGATCGCGCCGAAGAGTTTCGAACGTTTGGGCAAATTGGGTATCATCGCCGAGGTTCAGCCGTTTCATTTGAGCGATGATATGCGCTGGATGGAGGAGCGTATCGGCCACGAGCGCTGCAAGGGAGCCTATGCCTTCAAGAAAATTCAGGACAGCGGTGGAATCCTAAGCTTTGGGTCGGATTGGCCCGGCACTTCTGCAGCCGAATATCCCATCAACCCCATGCTGGGAATTTATGCCGCCGTGACCCGCAAAACAGTGAGCGGCGAGCCGGCGGACGGCTGGTTTCCGGAAGAGCGCATCAGTGTGGAAGACGCTATCAAGGCATACACATTGAACACCGCCTACGCCAATTTTGAAGAGGAGATCAAAGGCTCCATCGAGGTAGGCAAGGTGGCCGACCTGGCGGTGCTGACCAACAATTTGCTGGAGATCGAGCCGGAGGAGATACTTGATACGGAAGTGCTGTATACGGTGGTAGGGGGGACGATCGTGTATGAGAAGGAATGATCCAAGAGGAACTCTAGTACAGAATTCATCAAAAATAAACTACCAAAGGAGAAGATTCATGATCCGTAAATCAAAATTAAACATAATACTCTTCATTCTTGGCTTGATGGCTGTTGGGGCAATGAACACGTCGCAAGCACAAATATTGACTCCCGAAATTGTAGTCGAGATGAAAAGTGTAACCAGCTTTGCTATTCAACCCCAGGGTGATTACGTTGCTTATACTCTTCGTATGCAGAGAGGCCCGGACGAAAAACCTGGAGGCAGCTATTCGGAAATTTGGGTGGTCTCAACCAAAACCGGAGAAGCTAAGCAGTATACCAGCCAACCAAACTCAGCTTCTTCACCTGCCTGGACACCAGATGGCAGCAAAATTACTTTTCTCAGCAAGAAACAAAGTTTTGATGAAAATACACAGGTGTATGCAATTCCACTAAATGGCGGTGAAGCAAGAAAATTGAGCCATGCTTCCGGAAATATTTTCAGCTACGCCATATCCCCGGATGGAAAAATGCTGGCTTATAGAATGCGTGATACAGAAGAGAAGGAAATTAAAGAAGCAAAAAAGAAAGGATTCGATCAGAAAGTAATAGATACATGGTCAACCGTTACTCGAATTCACGTGGAAAATCTTGCGAATGGAAAATCTCGCCTGGTAACTGAAGATGATGTCCATGTGGTGAATTTTTCATGGTCGCCTGATGGTCAAAATATTATTTACCGTGCCACTAATCGACCTTTCACAGATGACGGTTATATGTATACCGATAATTATACAGTCTCCGCAAAAGGTGGAAAAGGGAAACTGGTATTCGACACGGAAGGCAAACTTGGTAACCCAAGCTATTCTCCGGATGGCAAAAGAATAGCCTGGCTTGGCGCCACCAGTTTTAATGATCCCGCAACGGGATCTTTGTTTGTTATCGATGCCTTGGGCGGCTCTCCAGACAATTTGATGGAGAATTTTGAAGGAACCGCGGTAGCATTTACCTGGAAAGATGCAAATATGATTTTTCTAAACACCATCGAAAAAACTCACACTTATTTGTATGAAATTAACCTCAAAAATAAAAGAATGAAGAAAATAACCGGCGGTAACAAACCCATTTTCAGAGGTCTCTCCGTCTCAAAGAATGGAAGAATGATTGCCACGGTCGGAAACACTGCAATTCATCCCAATGAAATCTTTTTCTCCAACAATGGCAAAGATTATCGTCGATTAACAGATTCGAATCCTGACCTGGCCAAAATGGAATTCGGTCAACAAGAAACCATTTCCTGGAAAGGCAGGGATGGTTTGGAAATTTCCGGAGTGCTGATTAAACCTGTGGGTTTTGAGGAAGGCAAAGCCTACCCGTTACAAGTTCAGGTTCACGGTGGCCCGGAGTCAGCTTATTTGGATGGCTGGAATACCAGTTATAGCACTCTCGCACAAATATTGGCACAACGCGGTTACATGGTTTTAATGCCAAATTATCGAGGCAGCACAGGACGCGGAGTAGCCTATTCCAAAGGCGATCACAATGATTTGATGGGTGAGGAAATGCATGATAACTTGACTGGCATCGACCATCTCATACAACTGGGATTGGTGGATAAATATCGAGTTGGGATTGGCGGCGGTTCTTATGGCGGCTATACTTCAGCCTGGGCAGCCACCAAACACAGTGATCGATTCAAGGCAGCCGTGGTTTTCGCCGGAATTGCTAACCAAATCTCCAAAGCCGGTATGACCGATACTCCCGTGGAAAATGCAGGAGTCCATTGGAATGTATGGCTTTATGATGACATGGACCTGGTTTGGGATCGATCGCCGATAAAACACATTCGCAATGCCAAAACACCAACGCTCATTGGACATGGCGAGCGAGATCTTCGCGTTCCCACCGGCCAGGCCTATGAACTTTACCGTGGCCTCAAACATATGAAGGTCCCAACTGAACTGGTAATTTACCCGAGAGAACCCCATGGCTTACGCGAGCGGGCACATCAAATCGATTTTTGTCAACGGGCATTAGCATGGTACCAAAAGTATCTCAAAGGACAAGCTACAAATTAAAAGATTCTAGCCAAAGACTTACATAGACGATGAGATTCTCGCATGCTTAACGATTAGTTTATAATGGTTTAGGTCGAATGTACTATTCGACAGACT
>JAUXJX010000112.1 GCA_030624545.1 Bacteroidota bacterium
ACTCGACATACCGTTGAACGGATTGCGGGTGTGGACTGATCTAAACCATGGATTGGCGCTTATCTTCATATCAGTGGAAATCCGTGTCAATCCGTGGTTAAAAGGGTTTTCAGAAAGCCTTATCACGCTGCTATCGAAAAAGAAGCTGTCTTTTGGCAAATTAATCTTAAATCATCAGGAGGAATTGAATTGAAACGAATCTTTGGCTCGATCACATTACTAATTGTACTCGTGTTTTCCACAAATGTGTTTGCCCAGAAACATACCATCAAATTTGCCACATTGGCCCCGGAAGGCTCCACATGGATGAACGTCATGCGGGAGTTTGACAAGGACCTGCGCGAAAAGACCGGTGGTGAGGTCGGCTTTAAGATCTACGCAGGGGGCGTTCTGGGAGACGAAAAAGACGTACTTCGGAAAATGAGAATCGGCCAGGTGCATGCCGCTGGATTTACTGGCGTGGGCATGGGTGAGATTCTGCCCGAAGTCAGAATTCTAGACACGCCATTTCTGTTCCGAAGCTACGAGGATATCGATTTCATACACGAAAAATTCTACGATCGTTTCTCCCAAGGATTTGAAAAGAAGGGATATGTTCTGCTTGGTTGGGCAGAAGTAGGTTTTGTGTATATTTATACAAAATCCAAAGTTGAAGACCTGAATGCCATGAAGAAAGTGAAAATGTGGGTTTGGGAAGGAGACCGCGTGGCGGAGGCGACTTTCAAGGCGTTCGGCCTGCGGCCTATTCCCCTTTCCATAATCGATGTAATGACCGCGCTGCAGACGAATATGGTTGAGGCAGTCTACACTTCTCCTCTCGGCGCAGTGGTTCTACAATGGTTCACTAAAGTGAATTATATGACCGAGCTGCCATTGGCCAACGCTGCCGGCGCCATTTTAATCTCCGCAAAACAATTCAACAAGATTCCCGCCGAACAACAAGCAATCCTTAAGGAACTTGGGAAAAAGTATCTTGCCAAACTAACGCGCCTGAGCCGGAAGGACAATGAGGATTCGATCGAAACGATGAAGCAGAGCAGCCTTCAAGTCATTGCTGTAACGGACGCTCACACGTTACAATCCTATTATGATGCTGGCAGGCAGGCACGGCGGTCTTTGGTAGGTCAATATTATTCCGAGGAACTGCTTGACCAAGTCGAGTCCGCGCTGGCGAATTTTCGCAAAACAGGAAAAGCGTCAGAGTAAAATTCAGAAACAGTCGAAAGAGAATTTGTGGATCTAATTCGCCGGATCGACCGGTTTCTGTCGCGTATCGAATCAACCGCCTTAATTCTTGTTCTCACAGCCATGGTCTTGATGGCTTTCCTCCAGGTGATCCTGCGCAATTTTTTTTCATATAGCATTCTCTGGGGTGATACATTCCTGCGGCATCTGGTCTTGTGGATTGCATTTCTCGGGGCAAGCCTTGCAACACGGGACAAAAAACACATAAATGTCGATGTGTTATCACGCTTTCTCTCTGCCAAGTCAAAGAGATGGTTTCGTCTAATGACTGCCCTTTTCTCCGCTTTCATTTGTGCATTGCTTACAAAGGCGGCCTACGTGTTTGTGGTCGATGAACGGACCGCCGGAACGACCATATTCTTGAACATTCCTCTCTGGATTTTCATGAGTATCATACTCATTGGCTTTATCAGCATGACCTTTCGCTTTCTGCTGCAATCACTGGAATCGGTGCTGGCGCAGAAAACAGAAAAGGAAGAAAGTTAGCGTGGAAATTGTCTTATTCGGCCTGATCTTCCTTCTCTTTGCCCTGTTCGGCACGCCCCTGTTTGTCATAATCGGGGCTATTGCCCTTTTGAGTTTTTATCAGGCGGATATCGATAGCTCGGCAATCATCATTTCGTTGTACCGACTGGCTAACGCGCCAGCCTTATTGGCTATTCCACTATTCACTTTCGCTGGCTACATTCTTTCGGAAAGCAAGGCACCCCAACGTCTTGTCAACCTTTCGCATGCGCTTTTTGGCTGGATGCCGGGTGGTCTGGCCATTGTAGCGTTGGTTTCCTGCGCCATTTTCACAGCCTTCACTGGCGCCTCGGGCGTTACAATTATCGCCCTGGGCGGTCTGCTACTTCCTTCGCTGCTCAGCGACCAATACCCGGAGAATTTTTCACTGGGGCTGCTCACTTCCTCGGGAAATCTCGGCATGCTTTTTCCACCCAGTCTGCCCATCATTCTCTACGGACTTGTGGCGCAGATCAGCATCGACAAGTTGTTTTTCGCTGGCGTCATACCAGGTATGCTTATGCTCATCTTACTTGCAACTTACAGTGTTTTTATCGGCAAGCGGGCCGAAGTGCCGGCCACGCCATTTTCTTGGGGAAGGCTGAAAACAGCACTAAAAGAAACCCGCTGGGAAGTTCCACTTCCAATTCTGGTGATTGGCGGTATCTACGGCGGGTTTTTCACTGTTACCGAAGCGGCCGCGATAACCGCCGTTTATGCTCTTGTTGTGGAGTCAGTTATTCTGCGAGATTTGCACATTTTCAAAGATGTCCCCCGCATCATGCGGGAAAGCATGCTGTTGGTCGGCGGTATTCTGGTCATTCTGGGCTGTGCACTGGGCCTAACCAATTACCTTATTGATGCCGAGATACCCATGAAGATCTTGGCTTTCATGCAGCAATATGTGACCAGCAAAATATGGTTCCTGGTCATGTTGAATTTGTTCCTCCTGGTGGTCGGCTGCATGATCGACATCTTTTCCGCCATCATTGTGGTGGTTCCCCTAATCGTGCCGGTGGCCCTCAGTTTTGGCATCGACCCGGTCCATCTGGGCATCATCTTCCTGGCCAACCTTGGCATAGGCTACAGCACGCCGCCTGTGGGAATCAATCTTTTCATTGCGAGTTTCCGTTTTGAAAGGCCCGTCGTTAAATTATATCTCGCGGCGATTCCGTTTCTGCTCATCCTGCTGATCAGTCTTGCTCTGATTACCTACATACCGGACTTGAGCCTTTGGCTCGTGAACCTAACTGGTAATTCTCCGTAATGAATGAATTAGACAGTTGTTTCCCTGGTGTGGGTAACTCATGGCCACGAAGTCACAAAGACACAAAGTGGAAGAGAAAAAAGGTAAATTACAAAATCAGCTCAAAGAACTCACTTTATAGACATGCTTTCTCCTGATTACAAAATTCTTTGTGTCTTCGTGTCTTGGTGGCAGAAATTTATGGATCAAGAAGGCTAGGTAAGAGGTTATCATGGTTCGATTGCGATCCATTATCCAAATTCTGCTCTGGTTGTTATTCTTGCGGACGGCAGAAGCGCAATACATCAGCTATTCCCCGGAGACCGATTCCCTCATTCAAGTCGGAATGAATCAGGTACATCAACTGGAAACGGATTCGGCGCTGGTAACCTTTGATGTCCTGGCAAAAATCTACCCGGACAACCCGATCGGCTATTTTTATAAGGGTGCCGTCCACGATCTTGTCAATCAGAACTATCGCATCACGGTTTTCGAGAAGGAATTCGAGACCGAGATCGATCTCGCCATTAAGAAAGGAAAGAATTTCGTTAAGAAGAATAAGAAGGACCCACTGGGATTTTTCTACCTGGGTGGCGCCTACGGATTTAGAGGGCTTCATGCAGCCAAGAAAAGAGACTGGATCGACGCCTTTGTAGATGGCCTAAAGGGATTGAACAACTTGAAAAAGTCCGTGGCCATTCGCGAAGACTTCTATGATGCCTATTTTGGGCTTGGCATGTATCACTACTGGCGCAGCGCCATGACGAAAAAGCTGTTCTTTCTGCCCGGGTTCAAGGATGAGCGACAGCGGGGGATCAACGAACTCAAACTGGTCATCGAAAAGGGCAAATATGCAGCCATAGAGAGTCATTTCGGACTGGTAGCCTGTTATTACAATGAGGCTGAATATGACAGCGCGCTGGCGGTAAACGACGTCTTGTATTCGCAGTTCACTTTCGATCCTTCCGTATTGTATATGCGGGCACGGATATTCGAAAAGACGGAGAAATGGCAGAACCTCTACGATATGACCCAGGCTCTCTACAAACTGCTGATGGACTTTCCTCACAAAAGTGTTGGCTACCAGGTCGAGTGTCACTACTTAATGGGATTGGCTCTGCAAAATCTGAATCAGACTGGGGAAGCAATAACGCATCTTGAAACGGCTTTGGCGCTCAAGAAGAGCAGGAAAAAGAAGGCCGAGCTGGAGGGTCCGCTAGAGGATTTTGATGACATCTACAAGAACGCAAAAAAACTGCATAAGAGGTTAACTTCACTCTGATCACTGTTCTCTTTTCACTTTCTCCAAGAGCTGTCGTTTCAAATCTTGACTCAGTGGGACGCTTGAATGTGATTTTCGAAAAAGCTCCACTGTCTGTTTGATACTCTCCACATTTTGCCTGCATTCCGGGCATTGCTCCAGATGCTCTTTGAACTCCCTGCAAAGTGGAGAGTTGATATCCTCTTCCAGATATTCGCAGAGGTGATCCCAATTCTTATTTGGATCTGTACATGCCATTTTTTCTACTCCTCCTCTTGACAACGGTCAAAATACTCGCATAATTGGTCCCGAAGGAACAACCGCGCACGCCGCAGCCGAACCTTCACGTTCGCCTCGCTAATTTCCAATACGGCGGCTGTTTCCGCGGTGGAGAGATTCTCCAGGTCTCGCAAGACAAATATGGTCTTGTATTTTTCAGGAATATTGTCTAATGCGCGATCTAATTCGGAGGACAACTCGGTGTCCAACAAAGACTGATCTGTGTAAAGAGGGCTCCGGGCAGAGAGCGGCGATTTCAGGTTATCGTATTTTTCCAGCTCGTCTGAAACGAAACTCTCTTTCTTCCCTTTGCGCAGTTTCATGAGAGCGAAGTTTGTTGCAATCCGGAAGATCCAGGTAAAGAGATCGGATTGCTCATGAAAAGTGTCAATCTTTTGATAGACTGTTGAAAAGGTCTCCTGAACAACATCCTCGGCGTCCAGTGAGTTGTGCAGGATCTTCCTGGCGAGGTTATATACCCGGTCTCCGTACAATTCTACGAGTTCAGAAAAGGCTTCCCTGTCACCTGCTTTAAGGTGGCCTATGAGTTCGGCGGACTTGGACATAAGAGCTTATAGCCACAAAGGCACGCGAAGTTTCACGAAGAAAAAATCAATCACCAGTAGAGCCTTTGTTAGTAAACATAGAATATTGATTCGTGTATCTTCGCGTTTCTTCGCGGCTAAATTAGTTATTCAAAATAGAAAAGGGGCTTTCACAAAGTCTGAGAAAGTCCCTTAAGAGAGAGTTCACTTGATTAAGAAAAATCAGATTCCCACAATATGGGGTTCCATTTTCTCGGAAATCGACTTTTTGGGCATTGCGCCGATGATGGTATCGACCAATTGTCCATCCTTGAATATCCCAAGTGTTGGAATGCTGCGAATTCCATATTTTATGGAAACCTGCATATTGTTATCCGTATTTAACTTGCCGACCTTGAATTTGCCTTCGTATTCTTCAGCGATCTCTTCAATAATGGGAGCAACAATTCGACAGGGTCCGCACCACGGCGCCCAAAAATCCACCAGCACCGGTTTATCTGATTGCAGCACCTCGGAGTCGAAATTTGCATCCGTAAATTCCACTGGCTTTGACATCTAATCTCCTTCTTCTCTTGTTAAGATATTTCGTTTGCTAATCTTCACAATTCATAAACCGCGAAGACGCAAAGTATAAAAAACCATCTTATGATCAAGTTGCCGTTTAGTGCAGTTGAAGCAGCGTTCATTCTTGCGAATTCCATCTGAGCTTCTTTTCTTGGCGATCTTGGCGTCTTGGCGGTGAGATCTTAATATTCCATGTCAAATCAGCTCAGCCGCACGGCTACACGGAACCGGGCAGCCACCGCTCTATTTCTCTGCGAAACACATCCTCAGGCTTATAACCGATGAACATATTCACGACCTTGCCATCTTGATTGATGATGAATGTGGTCGGAATGGGGTTAATTCCATATTGGTATGCGACCCGCCCATCGTGCATTAAGATGGGGTAGTTGACGCTAAATTCATCTACAAATTCTTTCACTACGGAAACGCCGGCATTGTCCAGCGAGATTCCCACTATCGCAAGCCCCTTATCGCCGAACTCATCCTGAAGATCAACGAAAGATGGAATTTCCATCCTGCACGGCCCGCACCAGGTCGCCCAGAAATTCAGAATCACCATCTTCCCTTTGAAATCGCTTAGCCGCACCGTATTCCCTGACAGGTCCTCTAAAGCAAAACCAGGCGCTTCAGGATAATTTGGATCTGCAACTACCGGTCGATTTTGAGTTTCTGTTTCTCCACCCCTAACTCCCGCCATCGCGCTGTCTGATTGACCGGACTCATTGCTGCCGCAACCATGCAGTGAAAGCCCGGCAACCGCCGCAAGGAATAAAATCGAAATTGTCTTTGCCTTCTTCATGGTCACCTCAATAAGCGTCCCCATTTCGGGTATCTAATAATTAGATAGTTTTTCCATTTTTTGGTTACAAAACGCGAACTAAATTTGGCTTATATTGTTCACAAAAATCTCACGCAAAGACGCCAAGGCGCCAAGAATACTAGGGATATAAAAGATACATTTCAAACACGCGTTCAAAAAGATTTATCAATCCTTTGCGTTCTTCGCGCCCTTGCGTGAGTCAATTTATTCAAGTTAGTA
>JAUXJX010000204.1 GCA_030624545.1 Bacteroidota bacterium
TGTCGCTGGCTTTTGTTTGTCTTTTTCAAACGGTAGATGCCCAAGATAGACCCATGGATGTAGAGGAAGAGTTGCGACAATCTCGAATCAACCGGAGTCTGCTGTTCAACTATGATCTCTATAATTTCGCGGCAGATCATCCGGATTCCTCGAGATTGGGAGTTGTGGTTTCGCTCGTGAACGATCTTCTCCAGTTCGTTAAGCATTCCGACTCACTTTATGTAGCCAATTTTGAATTGACATTCACCATAATCAATCCGTCTGGTGAGCTGGTGTTCGATAATTCATTTCGCCGAGAACTCTCTGTGACAAATTACCGGGATACCAACTCCCGTTCGCTGGTTCATTCCTATTATTGGGGGCTGGATTTAATCCCGGGCAAATATGAGCTTCAACTCGAGCTGATGGATCTGGACATCAGAAAGTCATTGCAGCGCAAGAAGACATTCGAGGTTCGGAATTTCTACAAGAAGCCGGTGAATATGAGCAGCGCGTTGCTAGCCACTGCCCGCCAAGCGATGCGATTTTCTCCATTGAAATATCTGGAGCGGGAGAGAGCCTCATCCCGCATTGCGAGACTGCCTGAGAATAGCCGTCTCATTTCTCCTTTCCCTATAGGCGGCGTTGATCATTATCGGGTTAGCTCGCCTGTCGTTGTTTTCTGCGAATTTTACCAGCAGGCCGGCCGGGATACTCTCTCGGTTCAATATCGTCTGTCGAATTCCCAAAAGAAAGTGGTCTGGCAGGAGAAGGAGAGTTTCTTTTCCGATCAGCGAGCCAGCTTTGACAAACAGGTTGAATTGAACCCATCAGAATGGGAGCCGGGGCTCTATGTTCTGGAGATTTCAGCCCGCAAAGGGACAATACAAGAAAACAAAAAGATACGCATCTATTTTAGTCGGATTTTGGCCTCTGTCGCTAGCGATACTAGCAATGTAGACGAGATTGGCCCTCTGAGATATATTCTAAGTGATCAAGAGTATGAATATTTTACTTCTTTCCCCGGTGAGACCGGGGATTCCCTGATGGCGGAGTTTTGGGATGACAGGGATCCTACTCCTTTCACACCTGTGAATGAATTGCGCGAAGAGTTCATACACCGCATACGATTTGCCAATCGAAATTTTGTGAGTCTCGCCCGGGGTCGCGAAGGCTGGCAGACAGACCAGGGGAGGGTCTACATACTCAACGGTCCCCCATCAGAAATTTTCCATCCGACGGTTGGGAGCGAGGTATACCAGCACGAAGTCTGGGTTTACAATAGCCAGCAATTAAACATGCGTTTTGTCTTTGTGTTTAAGCCAGGGAAAGGGGAGTATGAACTCTTGTCAAGCGGCTAGGGATTGCTGGCCTGGGTTATTCATACCGAAATTGTTTATAGCATTATTCGGAAATGTGATCTTAAACCAGGTAGGGGTGAAATGCAACATATCGCCCCGATGGGGCTCATTCGTGTCTTGATTGCAACATATCTATAAATGTCGCCACTACGTGGCTAATTAACTGAAGAAATAACAACATCTCATTAACGTAAGATCCATACTTGCTGCGAAGTATCAGATGAGCAATACTCAATCGCTCCCAAGCTGCGATCGGTAGAAATTTTCAATCCCCGAAACAATTTCGTCGGTCCAGTTCCTATCCTCCAAAAAGTCCCTGCCGTCGGTTTCTATAATTCGGACAGCGTGCCTCTTCTGCCATTGGCCGATCCATTTTTCATAGGCCAGGTTCAACTGAAACAGGTATTCCTTGTCGATGTCTCTCTCCACGTCTCTCCATCTTTTGCGAATTCGGCTAAGCAGCGTCCATGGCGATGCGCGCAGATAAAGCGTAAGATCGGGGGGGCGGAGGATTTCGATCATGGCGGAATAGAGTTCACTGTAGGTTTCGTATTCTCTTGGCGATAGTATCCCCTGATGGAATAGGTTTCCGGCAAAAACCTCGGCATCCTCATAAATACTTCGATCCTGGACGACGGGATGTTCAATCTTCTCAATCTGCAAATGGGATTTGAATCTCTGGTTGAGAAAGAAGATTTGCGAATGAAAACTCCACTGTGCCATGTCCTGGTAGAATTCTGCCAGATAAGGATTTTCCCTAACCACCTCATAATACGGCTTCCACCCGAGCCTTTCGCTGAGCAGCTCGGTGAATGTGGTTTTGCCCACGCCAATATTGCCGGCGACTACCAAAAAAAAGGCCTTATTTATTGCTGTATTATTCATTGGTAATCTGCAGCCCATTTAGAATTTCTTAAGAATTATGTAAAGGTAGCAACTAAAATCAATAGTTTTGTCAGGGAAAAAGGATGCGAATTGGAATGGCGACAAACGTGTGACAATAATGTAGGCTTAAAAGGCCACAGAATAAGACAGAGTTCCACAAAAATCTTTCGTTTGCTTCTGTGTGGTTCAGTGGCTAAAGAACAGAATTATGGATACTCACCTCAGAACAATCGTCTTTTGAATCCCTTCTTTTGTGGGAGACCTAAAACGGGCGAAATACACGCCATTGGCGAGATAGCTGGGCCAATTCCAAAGAAGGGGTCTTTTCGTTCCGGCTACTACTTGTTCCTCTATCGTACCAACCTGCTGCCCAAGCGGGTTAAATATTGATACAGAAACCATTGCAGTTTCCGGCATGTCGATGAAAAAGGTGGTACGGGTGAGGGGGGGATTTATGCTGGACGGATAGATAGCGAATCTTGAAGGTATCTGAATCGATTCAAAGTAGGAAGCAGCCTCGGCAGCATTGGCGATGCCGTAACCCATTAAGTTATTCGGCGCACCTGCCTGTGAGGCAGTTTCGGTCAGGGCTGTCAGAACGTTTGCAGGTGTCAAGGCGGGTATCTTCTCCAGCATAAGAGCACAGATTCCGGCAACAATTGGCGCTGATAAAGACGTGCCTAACAGGGAAACCGTTCCCGTGCTATTTCGGGGATCGGCTGCAATTACTGCAGAACCCATGGCCATAACATCGGGCTTGATGCGGTTATCCGCAGTAGGGCCAATGGAACTAAAACTGTTGCGAATGCCCTGGGAATTAACCGCACCAGCCGCAATTACGCCAATCCCATCTGCCGGACTCCATACGTATGGCCAATCCGGAACATTGCCTTCGTTCCCCGCGGAAATGACGACCACAATTCCTTTAGCCACAGCCATCGAGGCGGCGATGGAAGTCACCATGCTCCGGCCATCCAGATCGTCATAGGTCTAGGGCTCAACGCCATTGTCGAATATGAGATAACCAAGGGAACTGGAAATGATATCTGCGCCCAGGCTGTCAGACCACTCCACCGCGGCAACCCAGTTATCCTCTTCAATCCTGGTTTCAGTGGGTATGAATTCCGTTTTGGCCAGAGCATATTCGGCGCCATACGCCGGTCCTATTAGCGTGCCCGGAAGGAATCCTCCAACGACGGATAGCACCCAGGTGCCATGGTTGTGCTGGCTGACGGCGTCTCCATCTTCATTTTTTGTGATGTCATCATTAAAGATGAAATCATGTTCCGCCACAATGTCCAGGTGCTGCAAGGCCTGGTGCTGCTCATAAAAGTATCCGCTGTCCAGTAGGGCGATGAGTATGCCCTGGCCGGACAAACCTTCATCATGGAGTGGAGCGATGTTGCTCAACTGGATTTGGTTCAAAGAAGCGCCATAATCGAGACCCGAGATGCCAAAGCCGGAGCCGGATTTGTCGAATTTACCCTGGTCCAAATTCAGGGGCTCCCGCACATAAATTGCCACGGGCTCGATTTTTTCGATAAAGGGGAGTTCTCGCAGCTGTTCAGTTTGAACAGGATCAGCCCAAACACTAATTGCGTTGAGCCACCGAGAGCGCCGGCAAATCTCTACGCCATACTGCTCGACTTCTCGAATATATTCCTTGTAGACCGGCAAGTCGCTGGTATCAAAGATGGCCCCAGGTTTTCCCCTCAATATTCTTCTCTGAACGGCGCGGGGAGACAGAGATTGCCGTGCCAGTTTTCCGGCTTGACCGGTTACGATTGGACCTTTGTCGGAAAAATAGATCCAATATTTCCGCTTTTCTTGATCTGAGGCAAACGAGCCGCCAGCCAAAACCAGGGCGAGCAGGATTGAGATAATCAACCCGCATGTGTACCTCGGGGACAGACTTTTCATTTTCCGGGCTCTAAACATAAATATCTCATTCGTGTCATCTTAAATCGACAAAACAAAAAAAGGTTTCCTATGAAACCTTTTTGAAGCGATATGGATCGATTCAAAGGGTGACGTTAAAAGCCGACCACCCCAATTCGGAAGGTTCAAATCAGTTTCTTCTTCCGGCTGCCCGGCCGGTCGATGGGAATACCCTTCTCACAAAGCGGGCATTCCTCCGGCTGATAGACGACAACCGGCAATTCAAGGATAGCATATTTGGGCGTACTAAACTTCACTTTGCCGCTGCTTCTATCGACAATGAAGCCGGCTCCTACCACTTCAACATTTTCTTTTTGCAAAAGTTTGAGTACCTCTCGCACAGACCCACCCGTGGTTAATACATCTTCAACGACCAGTGCTTTTTCGCCCTCTTCAAGGTCAAAGCCGCGTCGCAGGGCCATTTCGCCGGAGTCTGACGACCGCTCTGTGAAAACAAAACGGGCTTTCAAGTCCCGCGCAACCTCGTGCCCGATGATGAGCCCGCCCATGGCCGGGGAGATTACCAGATCGACATCTTTATTGGTGAAGTGAGAGGCAATGTCGTCCGCGAGTTCTTCGGCATACTGAGGATATTGAAGCACGCGAGCACACTGAAAATATTGCAGGCTATGCATTCCGGACGAAAGTAGAAAGTGTCCTTCCAGCAGACCTTGCGTCTTTTCGAATATCTCCAAAATATCGTTTTGTTCCATTATGCTCTCTTTATGATTCTCTCTTCAATGAAGGTTGATTTTGGAATGAGGTATTGAA
>JAUXJX010000364.1 GCA_030624545.1 Bacteroidota bacterium
GTTAACAAAAACAGAATACAGATTGATGTGATGGTAATCTTAACAGCCATAAAGAGCATGGAATTCTTGTTAATCAACATGGACATAAAGGGATTCAATTCAGTTCCCCCTTTCTGTAACAGGTTGAGAGTCAAATAGGCGTCAAAGATTGAGAGGATTATGATTCCCAGAATCCAGAATAGATATTTGAACCCATAGCGGTCGACATAGTAGTTTTGGTCGTTTTCCTTTCGGCGCGAATGCATTCGACGGCCGCGGAATCCAAATCGACTGAAAAGAGGCGTGGGGCTTTGCCGCCTCCCTGGGCCTGTTCGTTTATCTTGATCCATAAGACGTCTGGTTTTTCATATCTATCGGATAAAACTCGATTTTCTTTCCATCTACCCTTCCGCACCCTTCGATACAAAAATGTCGAAAAGAATCACATTTCTTGCTCAGGATGCGGATATTCTTAATTTATTGAAAGAGCAATCTTAATTTGCAACAGCCTGCTGTTGTCGGCAGACAGACCGGAATAACAGGCAGGGCGTTATTAACCCTATTCTGCAACACCCTGACAGGCAAGGTACTGCAATGACGCAGTTATTGCCAAAAATAATTCAGCGTAATTTCACCGGTCTTGCAGAAGCTTCATTGGCAAGAAAGACTCGAATCTAGGCCCAAATTATATGGAATTGGCACACTGCCGTTATTATATTCTCCATTCAACTGTTCCGATATAATAAGAAGTCCAGTTCGGATGAAGAATAATAAACTGTATTTTGTAGCATAAAGAGTGAATCAAGCCCAATATATCCGAAATTTTTCCATTATCGCTCATATCGATCACGGAAAATCCACACTTGCTGACCGTCTCCTGGAAATGACCCAAACCATTTCGGATAGACAGATGGTCTCCCAGGTACTGGACAATATGGACCTGGAGCGGGAAAAGGGGATTACGATTAAGTCCCACGCGGTCTCAATGGTCTACAAAAAGCCAGGTGGAAAAAACTATATACTCAATCTGATCGACACGCCGGGCCACGTAGATTTCTCCTACGAGGTCTCCCGCAGCCTGGCCGCCTGCGAAGGTGTCCTCCTGATTGTGGATGCTTCGCAGGGAGTTGAGGCTCAAACCGTGAGCAATCTATACCAGGCATTGGAATACGATCTCGTCATCGTTCCGGTCATCAACAAAATCGATCTGCCGAGCGCCCAGATGGAAGAAGTCAAGCGGCAAATCATTGAGCTCATCGGTTGTTCCGAAGAGGATATCTTGACGGTAAGCGCAAAAACCGGCCTTGGTATGAGTGAAGTGATTGACGTCATTATCGACCGAATCCCTCCGCCGGCGGGCAATGCAACCGGCCCACTCCGGGCATTGATCTTCGACTCCTATTTCGATTCCTATCGCGGCGCCGTGGCCCTCGTCAGGGTGGTGGATGGCAAAGTGAAACCAGGCGACCGGATCAAGTTTTTCTCATCGGGCCGCACCTTCGAGGTGCAGGAAACGGGTCTTCTCAGAATTCAGAAAATACCGCGACCATCTCTAGGTGCCGGTTCGGTTGGCTACATCATCGCCGGCGTGAAGGAGGTTCGCGATACAAAAGTTGGCGACACGATCACACTCGCGGACAAACCGGCCGGCCAACCCCTTCCGGGTTACCGGGAAGCGAAGTCGATGGTCTTCAGCGGCCTTTTTCCGGCAGACAGCGACAACTATATTGAACTGAAGTCTTCTCTGGAAAAGCTGCAATTGAATGATGCAGCGCTTAGATATGAGCCGGAAACTTCGGTGGCACTGGGGTTCGGTTTTCGCTGCGGATTCCTCGGCATGCTGCACATGGAGATCATCCAGGAACGGCTGGAACGGGAATACGGCATTGACCTGGTCACGACTGTTCCAAATGTGGAATACAAGGTATTTACTCGTTCGGGAGAGGTCATCACGGTTGACAATCCAGCCCAGTTTGTTTCGGCCGGCGAAATCGAGCACGTAGATGAGCCCTACATTGATGCCCAGATTATAACACCTACGGAATATATCGGGGCGATCATGAAGCTTGCCATGGATCGCCGCGGAATTTACATGAACACGACTTACCTCGATGCCAACCGCGTAGACCTCCATTACCATTTTCCGCTTGCAGAAATCGTATTTGATTTTTATGATAAACTGAAATCAATTTCCCGGGGCTATGCGTCCTTCGACTACAATTTCCTGGATTTTCGCCCGGGCAAGCTGGTAAAGCTGGACGTTCTCGTAAATGGGGAACCTGTGGATGCCTTGTCTTCTATCGTTCATAAGGAGAAGGCCCACGCCTGGGGCAGACGGCTCTGTGAGAAACTGCGGCAGCTCATTCCGCGCCAGCTCTATGAGGTGATCATACAAGCAGGAATTGGCAGCAAGATTATCGCACGGGAAACCGTTAAGCGCCTCCGTAAGAATGTGACGGCGAAATGTTATGGCGGCGATATCACCCGAAAGCGCAAGCTCCTGGAGAAACAGAAAGAAGGCAAGAGGCGTATGAAACAGGTGGGCCGTGTGGAAATTCCGCAAGAGGCCTTTTTGGCAGTTTTGCAAGTTGAATCGTGATAATGAACTGGATTAATATATGATGATCGGCAAGAACACGGTAAAAGGGACGGCGACGAAACCTCGTCAACAGAAAGAGAAAAAAAAGAAGAATATCGTCAGGGAGTACTCCGAGGCCATTCTCTTCGCCTTGGTAGCGGCTATGATTCTACGAATTTTTGTGGTCCAGGCATTTCGGATTCCAACCGGCTCGATGGAGGATACCCTTCTGGTTGGTGATTTTCTTCTGGTAAACAAATTCATCTATGGCGTGAGAACTCCTGACAAAATCCCCTTGGTCAACATCAAGATTCCCTGGATCCGACTTCCCGGTTTCAGCAAGCCGCAAAGGGGTGACGTAGTCGTCTTCAAATACCCGGAAAATCCCGACCAGGATTACATTAAGAGATGTGTTGCGGTTGCAGGAGACACGGTTGAGATACACGATAAACAGCTCTATGTGAATGGGGAGCTCGTTGCGAATCCGCCTCACTCAAAGTTCAGTGCGGTGCACTATCCTCCCGGCCAATATGAGAGTGGGATTAAACCGCCGAGGGCTGGTAACCGGGACCATTATGGTCCCATCTTCGTGCCCGAAGCTCACTATTTTATGATGGGTGACAATCGCGACAACAGCCTGGACAGCAGATATTGGGGATTTTTGCCGGAAGAAAACGTGGTGGGTGAGGCGGTAATCATTTATTTCTCCTGGGACAAAACGGCCAAGTTTTACCAACTATTCGATATGATTCGCTGGGGCCGAATCGGGGACATTATTCGGTAAGTCTTCCCACGAAGTACAAGAAAAACGCCAAAGAACATGAATCAATCTTTCGGAGTTGACAGCATATGCTCTCCTGAAATTGGACTTTACATCCATGTCCCTTTTTGCGATCATATCTGCGGTTACTGCGATTTCTACAAGCTCTACCGCAAACCGAAGAGCCCAATTTACGAGCGATTTACGAGAGCATTGATCCA
>JAUXJX010000467.1 GCA_030624545.1 Bacteroidota bacterium
CCAGATCGGAACCAATTTTGCTAATGACCTATTCGATTTTTTGAAAGAGGCCGATACGGAAGACCGAATCGGCCCCATGCGCGTGACACAGGCGGGCCTGGTGTCGCCGGGACAAATGAAAACCGCCACTACCCTGGTTTTTGCGCTGGCAGTGTTGGTCGGTCTTTATCTTGTCCTGCGCGGTGGATGGCCGATTCTTGTGATCGGTGTGCTATCGATTCTTCTCGCGATTCTATACACCGCAGGACCTTATCCGCTGGGTTACACCGGCTTGGGGGATGTTTTCGTCTTGATCTTTTTTGGTCCGGTGGCCGTGGGCGGAACCTACTACGTCTCCTCTCTTGAATTGACGACTACTTCGATCCTGGCCGGCGTCTCCGCGGGAATGATATCCACAGCAATTTTGACGGTAAACAACTTACGGGATTACGATACGGACAAAAAAGCCGGTAAAAAGACCCTCGCGGTCCGTTTTGGCAGGGGATTCGCACGGACGGAATATCTGTTTATGATGATCGGTGGTATGTTGTTTCCGATTCTGATTTTCCTGCGCGAACCGGGCCATCCGTGGATTTTGATTTCCAGTCTCACTGTTTTTATGGCCATTACTTCGATCCGGAGAGTTATGCAGACCACCGGTCCGGAATTGAATGAAGTACTTGCCCAGACTGGGAAAATGTTGGTGTTGTTTGGTGCGCTGTTTTCGGTGGGCTGGAATCTGTAGCCACGGAATTCTTGCCATAGAAGCACACAGAAAAATACGGAAAAAGACGATGACTGAGTTTCTTTATGGTGATATAACTGAAAAAATACTAGGCGCTGCTTTCGAAGTTTGGAAAGTGCTGGGTTACGGTCTTTTGGAAAAAGTGTATGAGAATGCCTTGGTTGAAGAGCTCGAAAAGATGGGAGTGAAAGTTCAGCAGCAATTTCCAATAGACGTCTCTTATAGAGGCAGATTAGTTGGAGAGAAAAAATGTGATTTTTAACGACTAGCCATGTAAAGATAATTTAGCAAGGTTTTTCCATATTTTTCTGTGTGATTCTGTGGCCAAGAAATGATTGATCAAAAAACAAGAGTCCAGTGTCCCATCGCAGTAGCAGCCTCAAAATATCCGGATGCTGTTGCCTTGCAAGACCAGCGGGATGAAATCTCCTACGCCCTCCTGAACCATCTCGTCGCCGAGACACGGCGAACTTTGGAAAAGACGGGCCTCTCCAAAGGCGACCAGGTCGCCATTATGGCTCAGAATTCGTTGGATTATGTCATAAAAATATTTGCCCTAACAAGAATAGGGGCTTCCTTTGTTCCTATTAATTTGCGCTGGCCAAAATCCTCCTGGAACAAGATCATTTCGGACGCAAACTGCAAGGCGGTCTTGGCCGATGTGAAGTACATGGATTATCCGGAAAGTCTGAATATCGCAATCTACCCGTTGCGCGATTCACATAAAGAAAAAGCGAGTCGGCCTGATTCTAGAATTCCAAAGCCAGATACTGCAATCGATTTGCATTCTGAGGCGGCCATGATGTTTACATCCGGCAGCAGCGGTGTCCCGAAAGGCGTCAGACTCTCATATGGCAATCTTTACTATAATTCACTTGGATCGAATCGAAATATTCAGCTTCGCCCCGGCGACTGCTGGCTGGTTTCACTGCCATTTTATCACATTTCCGGGATTGCGATCTTGTTTCGCTGCTATCTTGCGGGTGCGACGGCTTATATCACCCCTGGGTTTAACACCGAGGCCATTGGCGGCATTCTTACTGAAAACCAAATCACCCATATCTCGGTGGTTCCAATAATGTTGCAGAGATTAATTGAAAGGCCGAAATTCAGGATATTAAAGAAAGATCTGAGATGCATTTTGCTGGGTGGAGCTTCAGCGCCTCAAGATCTCCTCACAAAGAGTATCGCATTGGAATTGCCAATATGCACGACCTACGGAATGACGGAAACTGCCTCTCAAATTACAGCCACGGTTCCACTTGAATCACCGGATAAGTTGCGAACTTCAGGGAGGTGTTTACCGTATCGTGAGATTGGCATACTGGATGAGAATGGAAATACGCTTCCGGCCGGAGAGGAAGGTGAAATCGCTGTGCGCGGCAAGGTCGTTTTTACGGGCTATCTTTCGCAGAAGCGGAATACGACAAGAATTCATGGTTTCGTACCGGCGATGTCGGCGTGATCGACGAAGATGGTTATCTAACTGTGAAGGGGAGGCTTGACGATTTGATCGTTTCCGGCGGTGAGAACATCTATCCGGCCGAGATTGAACAGATTGCAATTCAATATGCAGGTTTGAAAAGCTGCGCGGTAATCGGTGTTAGAAATGAGCAGTGGGGCCAGCGGCCGGTCCTTTTCATCGAAATGCATGATCCCGGGAGTTTCTCATTGGCAGGATTAAGAGAGTTTTTGGAGCACAATCTCGCAAGACTCTATCTGCCGGAACTGATATATTCGCTCATCGAAATGCCCCGGACTCAGATTGGCAAAATAGACAAAGAGAAGCTGAAGGAACTGATTGGGAGTGAGAATGTTAGTAGGCATCTTAGCCGATAGTCATGACAACTTGCCTGCATTGGCAAAGGCAGTATCGCTCTTTAATAGAAGGAATGTGGAGGCGGTTCTGCACGCAGGCGATCTGGTAGCACCATTCACGGAGAGGGAGATGAGAAAACTGAATATGCCTGTGCATATTACCTTCGGCAACAACGACGGTGAAAAGTTGGGCCTGAAAGCGGTTTACGGCGACAAAATCCAGCGGCCGCCACTAAGCTTAACCCTGGATAACCGGAAAATTCTCATATTGCACGAGCCGGATAATCTGGACGCCGTGGCAGATAGCGGACACTACCACTTCATCGTTTACGGCCACACACATGAAATCGATTTGCGCAGAGAAAAATCTCTCATTCTAAATCCGGGCGAATGCGGCGGTTGGGTGACCGGAAAATCCAGTGTCGCGATTTGGAACACATCAACCGATAACGTA
>JAUXJX010000232.1 GCA_030624545.1 Bacteroidota bacterium
TGCTCCAAAAGCTTGCCCCAGGCAATATTCGGCGCCTCATCAAACCGGGCTGTCACCTCAACCAGCACGGCAACCTGCTTTCCGCGCCGGGCTGCCTCCGTCAGTGCCCTTATAATCGGCGAATCACTACTGGTGCGGTAGATGGTCAGCTTAATAGCCAGCACTTGTGGATCTATGGCAGCCGACCGGATGAATTGCACCACAGACGTATCAAAATTGTGGTATGGATGATGAAGCATCATATCCCCCTCGCGAATGCACCTAAAGATCGCTGCTGAATCATGAACATCGATGTTTCGAAGACGGGCATGCGTGATTGGCTGATGGATTGGATAGCGAAGATGTTCATGATCGTCTATCCGAAAGTCCATCAAGTCGCTCAAACCAAGCAGCCTATCGGTTTCATAGATGTTCTGGATGTCCACGTCGAGCTGCCGCGCAAGCCATTGTCTCAGTCGTTTTGGCATTTTCTCCTGAACCTGCAATCGAACACAACCTGCAAATCGACGCGCTTTGAGTTCGTTGGTAACTTGCTGAATAATACTGCCTGGAATGAATTGAATGTCGGAATAGTCATAGTCTAGGTCCTGCGCTTCCTGGCTTTCGCCTTCGGCTCCACGGGTAACCCGAAAAAAATATCCATCGATGTCCTTCAAATTCGGGAAGAGATCCCTCAAATTGGCCGCAATGATCTGCTCGAGCGGCACAAACCCTTTCTCTTCCGGCAACGGTACCCAGCGAGGACGATTCCCAGGCACTTTGATCCGAACGAATCTTTTGCTCTTCTTTCCCTTCATGGAAACCTCGACTGCTAAGTTGAGGCCCATGTTGCTAATGAAGGGAAATGGGTGTTCGGCGTCTACAGCCAACGGCGTGAGGATCGGTAGAACCGAAGATCGAAAGTAGGCTTGTAGATTCTTCTTTTGGCGTTTGGTCAGATCAGAAAAATCCAATATGGGAATGCCATTCTTCCTGAGTCCAGGCAACATTTCTTCTTTTAGCGTCCGTGACAGAATTTTTGCCTGGCTCAAAACTTCATTTCTACAAGCTTCGAATTCCTGCTTCGGTGTGAGGCCGTCAACAGACAACTTTTCCACTCCTCGCCTGATCTGTTGTTTAATGCCACTCATTCGCTTCATGAAAAACTCATCGTGCAGCATCCCCACTATACCCATAAACCTCAACCTCTCGAGGAGAGGTAAATCCGGGTCCTCGACCAGTGATAATACCCTTCGAGCAAAATTAAGCCAACTCAACTCTCGGTTGATAATGGCCTTGGGGTGATCCGGAGAAACAGGCGGTGCAATCTTTAGTTGGTGGGCCTCCATTACCGATCACGTCTCCTTAGTTCAAATCAGGATGCTTACTGAGGTGTGCTACAATATACAACTGCTTCGAAAGATTTACAAGGGGCTTGATGGAAATTGTGAATTTTTTGACTTAATTGTCCCGTGCGGTCACTAACTGTAACGCAGAAGTGTCATTGAAAACAAAGAATCTACACCCACGGCGCATGCGGTCTCTGCGTCGAGAGTGAGGAATATTCCGAATTTCTTCTGTGTGATTCCGTGGCTTAAAGAAGGAGCTCTCCTTATACCAAACTCGCAATCGCAGCCACGACTCGATCCACTTCCTCCATGGTGTTATAAACATGGGGACAAAGCCGGATACCGGCAAAATCACCTCGCATCGTGGCACAGCCAATATTGTGATCCGTATAGAGGGCCGTAAAGACTTTGCGCAGATCCACATTTTGCAGGGCAAAAACAACAACGCCTCCGCTCATCTCGGGTTCCCATGGAGTGTGGAATTCAGCAGACGGAATCTTCCTTTGGATTTCGTGCTTTAATGCAGCGGCCAGCTCGCGAACGCGTGCCTCAACGCGCTCTCTACCGATGCTGTTGTGGAAAGCCACGGCCTTGCCCATGGCGGCCACCGTTGCGTCGTCCCGCTGGCCGAGTGTGCCGAATTTGCGGGCGCCTTTTTCGCGGGCCTGTTCCCATCCGACCCCAACTACTGAAGGCCAGAGTTGGTCAACGCGGTCTTTCCGGACATACAGGACTCCGGCCTCCTTTGGACCCATGAGCCATTTGTGTGAGCTGGCCGTATAGAAATCGCAGCCTACGTCGTGGAGATCGAGCTGCATAAAGCCTACGCATTGGGCGCCGTCGATCAAGGTAAAGATACCCCGGTTTCGCGCCATGCGGCATATCTCCTTCGCCGGCAAGGCAACACCGGATATATTTGAGATGTGGGAAAATGCCAGAACTTTAGTCTTCTTGTTCAGGCTTTCTGCAAATGGCTTGACGAGCTCTTCCGGAGTTTTGGGGGCTTTGGGTGTACTCACCCGTCTAACCAGAAAGCCCAGTCTTTCCGCCCGAACATCCCAGGCCACATTATTGGTCGGGTGGTTCTGATCCCAGATCACCACTTCGTCGCCAGGCTTGAGATCCAGGCCGTTAATCACCATGTTGTTGCCTTCGCTGGTGTTGCGATCGATTACGAGCTCATCGGCATCCGCACCGAGATACTCTGCCAAGGCCTGTAAGGCTTGTTCATGCAGATCGCGAAACTTGGCCCGGTTCTGAAACGAAGCGTCGCTGTCGATGTCGCGTGTCAAGCCAAACACCGTGTCGATTACCGGATAGGGAGCCGGACAGAGATTGGCGGCGTTCATGAGGATCAAGCCTGGGCGCAGTGGAAACTGTTCCTTTACCAGTTCCCAGAAGCGTTCATCCGCAACGGTACCAGCGGGCAGGGCAGGAATCCCTCCGGTCAAAGGATCTGATAAATCCCTGGTTTCGCCGAAGCCGATAGCTGGTAAAACCGTGGTCGCTGCCACCCCGCCAAGCATGTGTTTCAGGAAACGGCGGCGGGAGGGTTGACATTCATATTCGGGGACGTGTTGAAAACTCATTTTTCGTGTTATCTGCACAGTCTGCCTCCTTTTTCAATTGTCGGTATTGTCAAAAAATTAACCACAGGGTTCACAGAGATATTTTTTAGAATTAATGAGTTAAAAACAGGGAATGATCCGACCTGGCCCTTCGACTCCGCTCAGGGTGGGCCATCTAAATCTCTGCTTGCATTATATACAAATTATTGATTTTAAAATAGTTATGTAGGGTCATAAATCCATAATTTTAAGATAACAAAGAGCGTCCATCCTGAGCCCTTCACTTCTTTCAGGATACACTCCGTCGAAGGGTGGATGCTATAAGATTCATTCTGCAACACCCTGCCTGGCGGAGACAGGCCTGCCCGACCGCAGGCGGGAATGACAATTGACCTTAGTTTTTTATTTGCTCCATCCCATCAATAGGCAGAACAATCCTCAGCTTCGTGCCTTTGCCTACCTCGCTCTCGACCTCCAACTTTCCATTATGGTCTTTTACAATCCGGTATGATATAGCAAGCCCCAACCCGGTTCCGACGCCCACACCTTTGGTCGTGAAACCTGGGTCAAAGATTCTTTTTAAGTCTTCCGGAGGTATGCCTTTGCCCGTATCGGATATTTCGATGGTAAGATTCTTTCTGTCTGCAAAGGTTTTTACCCTTATGTGCCCTTTACCTTCGATGGCGTGGGCAGCATTTACAATGAGATTCATGAAAACCTGGTTGAGCTGGTTGGGATAGCATTTGATCCGAGGTATGACGCCATATTCCCTGATGACCTCGATTTTGTTTTTGAGTTCATGATGAACCAGAGTCAGCGTGCTGTCAATACCCTCGTGGACATCCGCTTCTTGAACCTCCGCTTCGTCCAGGCGGGAGAATCTTCTCAAACTCCGCACTATTTTGGCAATCCGTTCACCGGCCGTAACGATCACATTTTTGTTCTCACCCAATAGAGAAAAGGCCTTCTGATAATTCGGGCTTCCCCTGACATCTTCAATCGACTTGCTGCTAGACACAACATCGTTCAACTTTTTGATGCACCGCCCCACCACGTCCGCAGCGCTATTCACCGCGCCAATAGGGTTATTTATTTCGTGGGCGACTCCGGCCACCAGGTTCCCCAGGGAGGCCATTTTTTCTGTCTGCACCAGCTGGGTTTGAGTGTCTTTGAGCTTTGCCAGGGTGTTCTCCAGCTCCCGGTTCTTCTCATCCAGTGATTTGGTGCGCACTGCCACCCTATGCTCCAACGTATTGCTGTATTCTTCCAGTTTTATATTTGACAGCTCAAGCTTTCTGGAGTAAATTTCCAGACTCTTATTGGCCTCAGCATAACGGCGCTCCAATATATAAAAGAGAGATAACACAAAAACAAGCATCCCCCAGTGAAAGGTTCCGTAATTAGCCGGCATTAGATTGAACTCGGAAAGAATGTCCCATAAGCCGAAGCCGGCCAGAGCGGTGAATCCTATGCCGAAGACCCTTGCTTCAAAGTATCCTTGAAAAGCAGCCCTGGTCACAATGACTAGAGAAACAAGGATGCTCCCGGCAATCAATATTAGAAACCACGGCGTCAGTATCCGCTCATGGGCCACGACATTCGTCAAATCAAGCAGCATAACAGCCACAGCAATAACCAGATGCACCTGCCACAGTTTTCGGATGATCCAGGTGTGCTTGTTCTTAATGATCTGCGACAAAAAAGCATAAAGCCCAA
>JAUXJX010000170.1 GCA_030624545.1 Bacteroidota bacterium
AATATTATGTAGGCCGGATAGATAATCTGCATGAGCGGAAAATACGGGATCATTTGCTCTTGGTCAAATACCTTGGCAGCTTTGCGCAGGCAGATGTTCTCTAATATAAGTTTCGCCGCCAAAGATGCAACCCAAAGAACAACGAGGGCCGGGTAAAATATAGCTAAAATCAAGAAAAGAAGATGATAGCCAAACAGAAGCAATGAAAGCCCAATGGATGCTCCACTCTTTCTAAATGTTTTGCTGTTCTTTCGTACCTGCTGATGAAATAACTCTCTTGCGTTAACCGAGGGTTGCGTCAGAACGAATGTTCGCGGATCCGCACAATAGTCCATTTTGCCGTTGCTAACTGAACGAAAACGCTCGGTCAAATGCACGTCATCTCCACTGCGAAGGCCTTGCAAGGATTTGAACCCGCCGGCATTTTTGTAGGCGTCCAGGCGATATGCCAAGTTGCGCCCGATGCTTGTGAACGGGAAACCCATTTTGGTGAGGGCCGAGGCGCATATGGCGGAAAAGAGATTGTCAAATTCTTGCAATTTATGAAAGAATCCCTGGCCGCGCATGAGTGGAGAATGGCCGAGTACCATCGCTACGCCGGGTTGAAAATATTTGGCGAGATGGCGAAACCACTCTTTCGGAACAACACAGTCCGCGTCTGTAGTAAATATGATTTCATTTTTTGCGGCCGCGATTCCCTTGTCAAGAGCATTCATTTTGCCGCGCAATTCGTCGCTCTTATCCTTCAGGCGGATCAAACGCCAATTATGATGTTTCTCGCAGAATTCCCCAACAATCTGTGGTGTGGTGTCCGACGAACAGTCATCCACAAAGATGATCTCATACCTATCCGATTGATAATCCAATTCTTGCAGACTCTCAAGACAGGGCAATATGCGCTTCTCCTCGTTTCGCGCGGCAATAACCAAACTGATCGAAGGAGTAGCCTCCACTGACGGACTCCGCAATCTTGTCAGTCCGACATAGACCGCGATCAAGAGGGCGAAATAAAAGCTGCTCAAAATAATGAAAACAGAAGCGACGAGGTCTTGACTAATAATCAAGCTTAAATCCGAAATGGGATGTGGTTAAATTGGAAGTCACCCCGGACACTCTGGTCCTCTGATGGGTGATGGAAAAATCCAGGAATAGATCGTTGAAAATCTCATACCGAACATAGAATTCCGAGCGATTTTCAGTAGTCAGTATCCCTTCCAGGAATTTGCGTGTTTCTCTCGGTTCTGATTGCGTGCCCAGCAGTGTTTTGTGTCCGGCCAAAATATCTCCTCCAATATTCTCATTGCGGTAATTGTCGCCGTGCTTCAACTGCTGGAATTTTATGCCGGTTCTAAAACGATAATGCCAGTCCTTCTCCAGGTTTGCGTAAATCACCTGGGAGTTCGGGCCTGCCCAATATCCAAGTGAGCGTCCGTCGTTTATGTATCGATTGATCTTGAACTTGTGGGTGTAGACCCAGGGCATGACGGCCACATATTCCAAACGCAGAGTGAGGTTGGCAAGACTGAATGGATCCACAAACTGCATGCCCAGTTGGAATGCATGCTTATTGGCCCACCAGTCCGTAAACAGCTTGCTTCTTTTGAATTCATCGATAAAGACGGTTCCATAGATCTTTCCGCCGCGGAAAATCCTTGCCTCCAGGTCGAGAGCGATGGTCTCATTGTCGCGATCCCTCAGGTTATGCTCCGTAGCCCTGTAGAAATTGAATGGCACCCAGTAGGCCCAATCAGCCGTGCGATTGCCATAAATGACCAGTTCCGTTAGTCCGATGGCCAGCCGGGAGATTGGTGAGAATTCGAAGCGATGCGCAGATATCCACTTGTTTGAGAAAATCGGCTGCCCATCGATAAAATTATTGCCGGGCTCTGCCAACAGCTTTCCGTGCATGAAGGAGAAACTGCCCCACTTCCAATTCTTGTTGAGCGCAAAATAGGGATATTGTTCTACATTGTTCGACAGGATGAGTTGCCCGGATTCGCCAAGACCCCAGGTAGTCGGTTGATGAGCAAATCTCAGGTCCAGAAAGCTTGCTCGATAAACCAGCTCCCCGCCGCTGCGATCGAAAAAGGTCTTTCCGCTCACCGATTGATTCCAGGTGCCCATCAGGATCGGATCTTGAATCCGATATGCTGAGTCACCCCGCAGTGCCACAAGGGAAACTTCGAGGGCGTAGGCGAATTTTTCCGTAAGAGTCCCGCGCACTCTATAAGTTTGAGAATTCGAAGACCGGTGTATGTCATCGCTGCGCCGGTCAAAGGTAAAATCCTGAATGAAATCGACAGTAAAACTGTTTGTTGAGTCCTCCCACAAAAAGATATGATTTTTTTCTTCAGGTTGGTTTTTCTGAAAGAAACGGCGAAAGTCGGTCTTAAGTTGTTGGAAACTTGATACCGGGGAATACCAGTCACGTTCTTCGGTGAGATGTTCGTATCTTCGTTGACGATCGATTTCGAAGCGGAAATCCGCCAGGAAATTGTCAAGGCGATTCTGATCAATAGGAGTAAGTTGCTGGCGTTTTGAATTCACGCTGACCAATATCGTGCTCATGCGGCCGCGATCGAAAGGTTTGACGCCGTCGCGGATGTTTTCAAGAATGCCCAAAGTTTCCATCCGATCTATGAATGCATAGACGGGATGATTAATTGGCACGCTTACCGGATTGCCGGCGAACAAAATTTCGCAGCCGAGGAAAAATAAGAGTAGAAAGTATGTTTTGCTCTTCATGTATGCATTCTAATATAACAGGTGTAGAATATAGTCCTGCCCAATCAAATTTACAAGATATTCGTCTATCTTGGGGGAGTCAACTAAGAGAGTTAATCCGTCTTCGTTTCAAGGCATGCAATGTTGGGAGTCTATGGTTCTTGCGTTCTCGGCAATATCCTCATCGACACTCATGACAATTCATTTTCTAACTTCATTTATCGTCAAACAGTACAAAGAATTAACATTCCTCATGTCAGGTTTTGTCTGACACATCAATTGGTTCTTTCATTATTTTAAAGAAGATCCTAGAATGGAAACCGGCTGCCAGTATGACCTTAGTGTTTATTCAGGTTTGATGAATTCATTTGCAAAAGAACTTCTTCTTTGGAGAGATTTGGGATGCAATTGAGCGAAAGTTTGCGTAAAATACACAACGCCGGATTTGCCATGATTAGAGGGCTAACCACTTGAAAGTGAACATCGAAGTAACTTTTGACTTCGATATTCGGAAATCGACCAAGTAGAAGAATTCCTTGTTGCTTGGCAGACAATGAAGAAAAAAAGCCGCTCAAAAAGACCTGCACGCAAAAAGCGCCTATCTCCTGCCCAGAAGCCCAAGGGCACCTTTGTCAAGCAGCTCTGCCTTCTTCTTGTTCTTTGCGGGACAATATACATCTACTTTTCCATACCGTTTTATAGGGCATGGATTGAAAGCCGCATCCTTCCATATTACAAACAGATGCCGCATCAAATAAAGACTATGGACTTAGAGAAACGCCTTACTGAAAGACACCAATACAATTATCTGATTCCAAAAATGATAAGGGAACAAACTTCGGATTCCTCGGTCGTTCTTTTTCCTTCGCGAGCCTACACTCAGAAAAATTTTTCCAGAGATTTCTATAGCTGGCACCACCCGATTTGGAATTACTATTTCTTTGGACCTGGAAATTATGTCCTTTTCAATAAGGAAATTGTGCAAGATTTCTCCGGCGTGACACATGCGGTTTACTGTGAAGAAGGGAGAATCCGCCTCATTGAAATTGATGCTCCCGAAAAACTAACAGCCGTATTAGAAAGCTATCGAGAACCTGAGTGAAATGCTGACGATGAACAAGGCAATCTGAATCCAATCACTTATGTATATCATCACGATCATACTCCACTATGCTATCGGATGGGGGCTTCTGAACAAATTGGGATTTCGCCGGAATGGTTGGGAAATCTTTGGATTGGCTTTTCCCCTCGGTCTTGGCAGCGGAACGGTAGCCGTATTTTTGATGGATGCCATGGGGATTCCACTCACGACCTTCTCGACTACTCTCGTTTTCCTTGTAATGGCGGCTGCTCTTATCTATCCATGGCGTAGCGGAATTAAAGCAGTGGCTTGGCCTCATATACCGCGTTCGATTGGGAAAATCAAGAAAATATCTCTCGTCGAATGGATCTCTTTGGGCATGATTTTCGCGCTCTGTTTACCCAGTCTGTGGCGGTGCTTTTATCTCCCGGTGACCCCGTACGATTCAATACATGGAATCGATTTGGTGGCAAAGTACGCTGTCCAGGACGGTAAAATCAATTCGAGCATGTTTTCGGATGTGGGCCAGTATTTGTCCACACAGCCGTATTACGCGCCGTTTGCTGCACTAAGCCAGACAATTTACCGGCTGGCTGGGCATCCATTTGGCAAGATATGGCTTGCGCTTATGTTCCTCTCCCTTCTGGTGGTATTTTATGTCAACCTGCGCAAAAAAATACATCCGGCGCTGGCAGGATTCTTGACCATTGTTCTCATCTCCATTCCGGAACTCTATGCCTATACGTTTCTGCTTCAGACTGATTTCTCCAATGCCGTTTTCGTCTCGATTTCTGTCATATATGCCTTTCGTTTCATCAAAGAACGGGAGATGAAGTACTTCTGGCTTTCGAGCATACTATTCGGATTCGGCGCCTGGTCGCGTTCGGAAACCCTTGCTTTTGCCATAATCGCCGCAATTCTGATAATTCTCTTCACCCTCTCGGACAAGCCCCTGCCTTCCTTCAAGCTCGGGTTGATTTTCTTTTCGATGAGCTTTCTATTTTTTGCAGTGTGGAATCTATATTATCTCCCCTACGTCCTGGAATATACGCCCGAAAGTTATTTCAAATTTGGCTTTTGGGATCCTGAAAGGCTCTCAACCATTTGGAAGGGCATGTGGATCATTTTGTCTGACACGGCCTATTGGGGATATGTGCTGTATTTTTTTTTCGCAATAGCTGCAATCAACCTTCTTTTCTTTCGTGACCGCGGCAATTTGTTTATCTTGTTATGGATTATCCTCCTATTCTGTGGATTTCTGGTTTTGTTGTATCACTTGCAATTGGGACTTTTTGCCAACGTTAATTACACGTTCCGGCGAGGCAGCTTCAAACTCTGGCCAATAATGATCTTTTATATTGGCACATCTGCCTTATTTGTGCGGATTTCTGAAAAAATTGAAAATTGGCAAAGAATTAAATAAAGTTAGAAAACGGAAACAATAACAAACCAATGATTAACGGAAAACTACTGATTACCGGAGGTGCGGGATTTGTCGGTTCCAATCTCGCGATCTCATTCAGGGAAAAGTACCCGAAACTCGATGTAATTGCGCTGGACAACCTGAAGCGCCGCG
>JAUXJX010000069.1 GCA_030624545.1 Bacteroidota bacterium
AAGTTAACGGCATGGAATGAATGGACTGAACTTATAGACTATCCGGATGACAAGGCACGGGGGGCTTTCACAGGAACCACAAATCTTCACAAGTATGGCGATGAGATCGCAAGGCTTGTAGAGTTGTATGAATTATTGAAGACCGAATTCATTAGATTGCATAATAATTCATAGCCACGAAGGAACAAAGACACAAAAGTATTGAAAATATTGATAAAAGGAAAATTCACAAAATCAGCTCAAAGAACTCAATTTTGAATATATATTTCCTTGAAATTCAACATTCTTGGTGTCTTAGTGCCTTTGCCGCAAAAGTTTACGAATAATGAAGGTTAGACATATGAAAATCCTATGTGCTGGCGTTACCGAGGCCCCTCCGCTCGGGGTTGGACTTCTGGAGGTCAAGCACAACGATTCTATATTTTGTCAGTAAGAGGATAGGGCCATGAAAATATCCAAAGAAATAGTTGAAATCAAAGATATATTTCATGGCGTGGTTCCTTTAATTTTTACAATCATGGCTGAAAAGCAAATATTGCCAATGTACTGGCCCATAATTAAAGATGCTCTAGTCGATGATGGAGGAATTCAAGATCATCGAATTAAAGAAGGATTAATGGTAGTACTTTCTAGCCGGTGTGAGAACAGTTATTGTTTTGTCTCACATTCTTATTTTCTATATGGTCTCGGATTTACAGTTAAAACTATCAAATCTCTGGTAGATGAACTAAAATTTCCGAACCAGGTGGATGACAATGAGAAATGGAGTTTAGTGTTGAAGTGGTCATTTTTGGTTGGTCGTACTTCCGTTGGACCATCTGGCGCAACCATAGATTCCAGTAAGTTTATCCGCGAACTTATAAATTCAGATGAATATAGGCATGTGTTCAAAATATATACAGTTATTGACATGCTCAACCGATTTTCGGAGTTTTATTCAGAGGAAATAAGAGTTGAGAAGGAAGCGATGTTTCACGATTCATCAGCAAAATTAAGATTACCAATTCCAGAGTTATCGAAATACTATGAAAAAGTCTTACAATCAGAAGTGAATGCAGAAAGACCCGTTGTGGCAATATGTTCGTATTGCAAGAATATCCGTGATACTGAGGGGAAATGGCATGCATTGGAAACTGTGCTCCCATCTTTGGAAAGGGATAGTACGTTTTCACATGGAGTTTGTCCCGATTGTTATAAAAAAACCATGAATGAAATCGATTAGATGAAAGAAGAAAAAGTTAAAAACAATTTCCAATAAAATTCAATGTTTAATTCATTGAAATCACGTAGAATAATCATAGTTGGTAATCAATATTCGGCCCAACAATGGGATTAACCGGACTTCTTACCGCCTTTTTTTCAGTCCAAGAGTGTCAGTAGTTTTGGAAGTTCAGTGCTTCTGCGAAATTCATCGTTGCGCGTAAGAAGCCGGTTATCCAGGTCGTTGGTGTTTTAGTGAAGTCATGATTGGTAAGACCATATCGCACTACAAAATCCTCGAAAAGCTCCCTTCGACGGAGTTTATCCCTTCGACTGCGCTCAGGACAAGTGGCGAGGGCGGCATGAGTGTTGTTTATAAAGGAAGACATGCCCGGCTCTTGTGTAACATTACCCTAAAACTCTATCCAAATAAAATTAGAATTTTGATTATTCTTTGAGTATGTCAATATAACAATGAAAGGAAATGTTGAACATTCGAAGTTAACCTGGACCGCATATGCGGTAAGTTGTGAAATTTAGAAATGTGGGTAACCTTTATCAGGAGGGACTAAACATGTTACGTAGTTTGTTTGCCAGGCGTATGCTGCCTTATGCATTGTTATTTTTGTTTCTTCCGGCATATTCATCTGCGCAAGATTCAAATTTCATCTACACTATCGATGAGATCGAACGTAGACTTTTGCATGAGGATTTTGAAATCTTTCGTTTTAAATATCTTCGCTTTGAAGGAGATATCGGCAAACGCGTGATTCTCAAATACCCGGATGTGAAGTATGTGCAGGTGAAATGGCGGCGAGCGCGCAAGGGTGGGCATGAATTCAATAACGCACCCCGTTACGAAATGGCCGCATACCAAATCCAAAAACTCTTCCTCGACGAAAATGAATATGTCGTTCCGCCAACTTTATGCAAGGGATTTCCAATGGTACAGTATAAGGCGATCGAACCGGACGCTGGCCCCACCTTTAATAAGCCGGACATGGTTCTCGTGTTGTTGCAATATTGGCTGGATGAAGTGACGACTGATGATGTGTACGATAAGAAGAGATTCAAAAACGATTCGCTGTATGCAAAGCATTTTGCCAATACAAATATCCTGACCTATCTCATCCGCCACTCTGACAGCAACGAAGGCAACCTGTTGATTTCAAAAGACAAGACAAATCCCCGGGTGTTTTCCGTTGACAATGGCGTCGCGTTTACTAGCATGGAAAGCAACAGGGGTTCGAGATGGCGGTCCATACTTGTGAAAAAGCTGCCACAGAAAACCATCAAGCGGTTGCGAGAGATTACTCCTGAAGCTTTACATAAAGCGCTGGGTGTGATTGCTCAAATTGAAATCAAAAATGGCATAATAACATCAGCGCCGCCGACCGAAAACATCGACGTGAAAAAAGGAGTCCGACGCAAAGAGAACATCATCCAGCTCGGGCTTACTGCGGCGGAGATCAATTCAATTGATAAGCGCTTAAAAAATCTCCTCAAAAATGTAGATAAGGGAAAATACGACCTATTTTAGATAAGGCGTTTGTACCAAACAAGTCTCGTTAGCCCTGCTTTTATAATCACTTAGCAGCTTTAATCGGAAGCGATGATTCGATCTAAATACGCTTGATATCGTACCGATGTAGGCTCAGGAATCACTGTGCAGTTAGACAGAACAACTGGTAGATATAACATCCTGGGATGGTTACTGAACCTGCGGCGCAGTGATTTGAAGCTTGGTTTACCGCTTTTTTTCTATCATTTTCTGGTCATCTCTAGCCTTGTCATAGGGCAAGTTGTCCGCGACACACTGTTCCTGGATCGATTTGAGGCGGTTCACCTTCCTTACGTGGATATGACGATTGCAGGGGTTGTGCTGTTTGTAGTTGCAGGCTACGCCTACTTCAGGCGATATGCCAGTTTGCCAACGCTGCAGGTAGGCAGTTTGCTTGCCTTCGCAGTGATCGCCGGTCTGTTCTGGTTGACCACCTGGATCTACCAGTGGACCTGGCTCTACGCGGCGCTTTACATTTGGGTAGGAATCTTCGGCATACTGGCGCCGGCCCAAATGTGGATTCTGATTATTCACCTTCTCAGTGTACGTAATAAACGGCTGTTGGGGATCGTAACGAGCGGCGGTATCGCAGGGGGGACCGCCGGATTTTTCTCTGCGGCCATCGTACAACGATTCGAAGCTGAACACCTGCTCCTTGTCATGATGCTGCTTCTGGCGGGGTGTGCAGCACTGGTATCCCAGATAGTGCGTCAAAGGCGTCCCATTTCAGCTGATATGGAGACTACTCCAGAAGGAATTCACTCCAAAGCCGGATGGAACCTGCACAAAAACCTTCAGCAGGTGCGCAAGTCATCACATCTCAAAGCAATCGCTGCATTGGTCTTTCTGTCGGCGATTGTAACCTACATCGCTGGCTGGCAATTCAAGGCGATCGCTGCAGATTCGTTCCCCCAAAAAAATGACCTGGCAGCCTTTTTCGGGACATTCCATGGGTATGTCAGCGTCTTGGGATTCTTGGTTGCTCAAATACTTACGCCGCGGTTATTGACTTTCAGTCTGGGTATCGCCCTGGTGATCCTCCCAACCGTCCTGGCGGCAGGCACATTTGGCGTACTGGCTTGGGGAGCACTATGGTCAATAACATTTCTCAAGGGCAGTGATAAAATTTTGCGCTACTCCATTGAGAAGCCGGCGATCGAATCCCTTTATTTCCCGGTTCCCTCGCAAGTGATGACGCAGGTTAAGATGTTCATCGATACTGTGAGCTGGCGGCTTGGAGACGGTCTGGCCGGTCTCATTGTCCTTATTTTTGCAACAGTCCTGCATTTCACTGCACGGCAGATCAGCTGGGTGACTCTGCCACTCCTCGGAGTTTGGCTTATGGTCGTTTTTGTAACGCGGCGGCAATACGTGGAGACACTGGGAGAAAGCCTTCAGCAGCACCGCCTCGATGCAGAGCTGTCAACAACGCAGGCATTAGATCGTATTACCACGGAAATGATCGCCGACAGGTTGCGCACCGAAGATAAGGATGAGATTCTATATGCCTTAGATTTGCTCGATTCTGAACAGCATTCAATAGTACATCCTGCAGTACGAGACTTGTTGAAACACCCAGCGGCTGACGTACGCGAAAGGGCAATATCGACCCTGAACTCAGCAAGAGATATTACCGTGGTTGCAAGAGTAGAACAGTTATTGCATGACGAAAATTTAGGTGTGCGCACCGAAGCACTTCTTTATCTGGCGCACCACGCACATATCGATCCCTTGGAGCATATCCAAAAATTAGGAGACTTCCCGGATTTTTCTGTTCGCTCTGCCATAATCACCTATCTGGCCCGCTCCGGTGATCCGAATAACATTGATCCAGCAAGTCAACTCCTTGACAGCATGGTGCAGGAAGAAGGACCGGAGCAGCTCCGTACCCGCCTTGAGGCTGCTCGATTGATTGGTTCACTTCCGGATGTGTTTGCAGAACAGCTTGAAACCCTGATAAATGATGCAAATACCGATGTAGCCGGCCAGGCCATTCTGGAGATTAAACCTACAACCACGCCGCGCATCATTCATGCTGTGTTGGCAAAACTTGGTGATCCGGATCTGTCTTCAAAGGCGGCCGAGTCGCTGGGGCAGTTTGGTGATCGGATTGTGGACTTGCTGTACGAACGGCTGCTGGATGATTCTGCGTCAATAGAGATGAGACGGGAGATTCCCGGGGTTCTGCTGCGCATTGGCACGCCAAAAGCAAAACAGGTGCTGATTGAAAGCCTGTTTGCGGCTGACACAAATCTTCGCTCACAGGTGATCACTTCTCTCACCAGCCTGCAGAGCCGCAATCCGGAATTTGATCTCGACACCCTGGTGATCGAGACCTTGTTGGTTGCAGAAATTATGGGACACTTTCGGTCATACCAGGTTCAAGAGTCACTGGAACAGACCTTGGATGGCGATAAAACCGTACTCAATGCGCTGCAAGAATCCATGAAGCAAGATATAGAACGAATCTTTCATCTGATCAAATTGCTGTATCCGCGCCATGACCTCCATAGCGCTTACTTTGGCGTCCAGTCGGAGAATCCGAAAGTCCGTGACAATGCGCTGGAATTCCTCGATCAAATCCTGAAACCTGAGTTGCGAAACCTGCTGGTTCCCGCCTTGGACCCGGAAGTGAGTTTTGAGCAACGGGTGAAATTGGCGAACCGACTGATCGGCGCGAAAATAGAGACTCCGACAGAGGCTTTGCTCACGCTATTGGATAATCCCGAACCTTGGTTAAAGTCCTGTGCAGCATATACGATCGGTATCCTGAATTTGACTTCGCTGGAGGCCAAACTGGACGAATGCCTGGAGCATCCCGACCCATTACTACGTGAAACCGCAAGACAGGCGAAACAACGCCTGGACAAAGTCTCCTAAATCGAAGCCTAAATTATGCTGCTGTTTACCTTATTTCTTGTGTTCACCTGGCTGCTCGAACCGGCGACGATAATTCTGTCCGAGCCAGCATCAGGATTGCCCGCCCAAACGGGTCAATCGAAGGAATTCCATCTTCATGGCGAATATGGGCTATTTGTAAGAGAGCTGCCGGATTCGATAGAGGTGAATTGGATCACAGAGAATGCGGATTCTGGTTTTCTCGAGGTCTTCGTAGAGGGCGAAGTGAGGCATGAAGCTGGCACGCCACTGTCCAGGGCACACACAGCGAAGGTGGCCAAGAAGAACTATCGCAATATTGTTTTGAGGTATGGTGGCCGGCAAAATCCGGAGGACAGTAATCGGACGACGATTCGCTTGCCGAAAAAGAAAAAGAAAGCAAAAGCGGTTTTCAATGATGTTGACTCCATTTTCGTGGTCGGGGATGTGCATGGACGTTTTATCCAGTTGAGGCAATTACTCACGAATGCCGGCGTCATCGATAAGGCGTTAAACTGGACAGGTGGCCGAGCCCATCTTGTGCTACTTGGGGATCTTTTCGATCGTGGACACGATGTAACGCGTTTGCTCTGGTTTCTTTACAACATTGAGTACCAGGCGCAACGAAGAGGCGGGCGTGTACATTTAGTGCTGGGCAACCACGAAATCATGACGATTGTCGATGACCTGCGCTACCTCTCGGGCAAGGAAAGGCTTATCGCGGATTACCACCGGACAACCTATGCGAAGCTATTTGATATTTATGAATCGGTACTTGGGAAATGGCTTTCAACCAAACCTGCGCTTCTGAAGATAAACAATGTCCTGTTTGCGCACGGCGGCGTAACTCCCAACTATGCCCACTACACCGTAAATTCCTATAATGAGGCGCTTTTTTCCCGCATGCGTGAGCCTATTTTTTTCGACTTGCTCCAGGATTCCGTCGTAACTGCGCAGTATGATTCTGAAACCTACGAAAACAGGCTAGCATTCTTCTTCGGAAACCTGAGTCCCTTCTGGTTCCGCGGCTATGTGCTCAGCGAGACTCTTGGAAAATACCTGAAATATGTGCTCACAAAATTTGACGCCAACATCCACGTGGTTGCCCACACTCCGGTCAAATCAATAGCCGAGCGCTATAACGGCGATCTGATTGCTGTGGATTTGCAGGATGCCGCAACTGAAATGTTGCTGCTGGTTCGCCACAAAAGGAAAAGTTTCAAACGATTTAGGTATGATATTAATGGCCGGGTCACGGACCTGGAGTAGTCTGCCGAATCGCGGCTCCTCACTAGTTTACCTCTTATAGCACCTCTCCTCCAATTTTTAGTTCCGCATATCACGGCTCTTTTTGCATCCAGGGGATTATCATCGTCCTAAGCAATTCCTAAGAACCACCCTATGATTACGAGCTTGTAACGCGAACGTGGCAGGGAGACTAGATGTGAGGTGTGCGGAGAAAGTTAAGCGCTCGACTGAGCTTTTGGTCTTTGCATTATTTAGTGTTAATCTTTCATAAGGAGTAATTAATGGGGCTCTTGAGTAGTCAGCCGGCGCTGCGCTGGTGTATGAAATAGACTCAGACTAATTGGCAGCATTTATGGAGATACAGAGGGGAAAATAGCAGCGTGAGGATTTATAGCATTAACAGGGGCAAACAAACTTCAAAGAAATCACAGATCCGTGATCTTCAATCCCGGTAATAGAACAGCCCAAATTCTTCCGGTTCGAGATTCTCTTTCTGATTTCCTGCTTCAGAGTCCAAGCTGAGCCAAAGTCTTTTATTGAGATTCTATCTTCTACTATGCAGGGAGTAGATTTCACCAGCTCTTGATTCCTCTAATTCATAAGTTTCAACTTGCTTTTATTCATATGACGGTTCAAGTATTCAAAAGGTTCCAATATGGATCGTCCAAATTATAATTGTATGAAGCTAACCGCCCAGGAGTTGATTGGAACAGATTTTTGTCAAGGGTAAAATAATTCCCAACCCAGACCCCCATTACACCCTTAAATGACCCTGGTATGGTCTCATTATTAGCCTTGCTCTCTATTCGGGCATAGTTTTGAGAATTGGGCTTGTAAACATTTCTCTTGACTTTCGCTATCCGCCGAAGTAACATTCCTACCATAGACACTCAATCAGTAGCCAAAGCCTAGAGATACCAGCGAGAACCATTATGATCGGTAAGACTGTCTCTCACTACAAAATCCTCGAAAAGCTCGGCGAAGGCGGCATGCTAAGGACTTGAAT
>JAUXJX010000460.1 GCA_030624545.1 Bacteroidota bacterium
CGCCGAGGCACAGGAGACCAAAAGGATTGTCAGAAGTAAGAAGAGTGGTTTTTTATGCATGATTGTTGTCCCAGATTATTCCACAAGAAACCTAGAATCATTTACAAAATCTCACCGCGAAGGCGCCAAGACGCAAAGAAATAAAAACCTAGAGGCAATTCGAGGAAAGAACTCTGTTTCAAACTATGTAATTTTGAACTCATCATAACATGTTATCTTTTTAGACTTTGCGTTCTTTGCGTCTTTGCGGTTAATCAATTAATTCTCCGCCGCAGGCGCTTCAAAACCGGCCACAAGAAACGGAATGACCTGCGCCAGAATACTCTCTGGATCCAGTTCGGACGTCTCGATGAATTTGACATCATGCACCGGTGGGTGCGACATGATCATAAACATGGAGCCAAGCATAAATTTGAAGCGCCAAAACAGCTCCGCTTGTGAAACATGAGGCAGCGATTTTTGCAAGGCCGCCAAAAAGCGCGTGGCAACCTCCTCAAACAGATCGGTAAAAAGCTCCCGCAATTCCCCACCATCCGACTGCAGCAGCGATATTAATCTTAAGATGAACTTCATGCGTTCCGGTTCTTCGAATTTGAGTCGGATGGCCGGTTCGATGAATGCCCGGATCAGCTCTTCAAGCTCCGGGGCGGACTGTTCGCCGCTCTCCTCAAGTTTATCGAGCCGCTGCAGGCGCTCCGCATTAACGGGCTTAATGCGCCGGGCAAAGACCTCCCGCACCAGTGCCTCTTTGGAGCCGAAATGATAGTGAATGGATGCAAGATTTACGTCCGCTTCGGCAATGATATTGCGCAGGGAGGTCGCGCCGATGCCCTTCTCGGCGAATAGTTTTTCCGCCACATCCAGCAGCTTCGTCCTCGTATCAGGTTGTTCCATGTCTTTTGTCCTTCGGTTCGATAACTGCTTCAAAAATCAGTTTGAGGTAATGTTTTCAATGTAACGCTTAATCTACAATAAATCAAACGAATGTTTGAATCAAACGATTGATTGAATCATACGTTTGGATTGGGGGGAAGGTTTCAGATATTATTGATGGCAAATAAGAAACGGAAGAAAATATCAGCAAAGGCAGAGTTGAATTGATTGGTATTCGTGAAACTTCCTTGTATGTAGGTTCAGTTTGTTTTTATATTGGGATTGTGGAATCGCCAGAAATATGGCCTCCAGTGCGAAGGCGACGTAAAGATGTATCTAATTGCCGGCCGGAAGGGAGATGTTTAAATTCCTTGTCGTTCTTGGCGTCTTTGCAACAGGCTGTTGTGGGCCAAGAATCAATAATGCCCTATTTCTGTCATTGTGAACACACTGAGCTTGCGAGGACTGAACCATGACCGAAAGACGAGTAAAGGGCCTAGGCGAAATAGCTCTTCGGGTTTCTGACCTGGATACGATGCAGCGCTTTTATGAGGAAGTCGTCGGCCTCGAGTTGATGAGACGGTTTGAACACGCCGCGTTCTTTCGCCTGGCGCCAGGTTATGGCGGACACACTCAAATCCTGGCGCTGTTTGATCGCTCGAATCAGCCGGGTTACACGGGACTCGATCCGGAACGGTCCACGGTGGATCATTTTGCCTTCGCGATTAATTTGAACGACTACGAGGTGGAAAAAGAAAGACTCCAGAGTATGGGCGTAGCAGTTCGCGAAGCGGTGCATGCATGGGTGAAATGGAGATCCCTGTATATCATGGATCCCGAAGGCAATGAGGTTGAGTGTGTCTGTTGCGATGCGAGTATTGAGAATGGTGATTAGGCAGGGTGACTGACAGATTCAATTCGGCGAGTAAGGCCCTGTCCCTCGGGCGCAGTATGTATTGAAACCCTAGATCATAGCGCAGTAGTAAGCCGTTTTTCTCACTTTTCCTTGAGACTGTCCATGCAATTGTCCGAAGGACAACTGATACTAGCCCTGAGATTTATCTCAGGGAATTGGAGATATACAAAGAGCCAAAAGTCCCATTGGGACGAATGACCAAGAATGCTTTGTTCTTTTTGCCTATCTTTTCATTCGTCCCTTGCGGGACTGAGTCGTTTATCGATCGTATTTTCCCACCAATGAATTGGTGGGTTATTTTCAGTCGTCCCTTCGGGACAACTATACCGGACTGGTTCATTATGACGTTGTTCTCGATATGATAAAAAATACCCACAAACCAAACTCCGGGCATCATGCCCATAACCACCCTGAACACGACCATGCCCCAGGCGGCTGGGACCACGAGACCGTCGAGTGGTACGTCAAGAACATCGATATCGGCTGTGGCAGCGGCGAGGCCGTCCATGATGCGGCGTCCAGGCTGCCGAAAGGCAGGGTCATCGGCGTCGATCCCGTTCCTGCCATGCTCCGGTTCGCCAATGAGCTATCCGCATCTCATGACAGGCGGGACCGAATCGAGTTCATCGAAGGCGACGTAAAGATGTATCTAATTGCCGGCCGGAAGGGAGATGGTTAGAATACAGCGGGCTGTTGTGGGCTAAAAGTCAATAACGCCCCATGCCTGTCATTCCCGCATGTATTTGGCGGGAATCTATTATTAAAAACGCTGGATTCCAGATTAAAGCACTCGGGAATGACAGTTTTATGCGCCCTGGAGGGCAAAGAATATTTGAAAATAATATCAGATCTGGAGCGGAGGCATGACAATCGAAACACAAATCATCAGGTTGCACTGTAGTGTCGAGGATCTTGCGCGATGCGTAGCTTCCCTAAATGAGGAACTATTCCTCAAAAAAATCAATGGCTGGTCGCCCAGAGACATCGCGGCTCATCTGATTGGCTGGAACCGGTATCTAGTAGAAGGAAGCAAGCAGATAAAGAAAGGTGCACTCCCCTTCTACGATGTCGATCCCGGGGAGAATTATAGCAAGGTAAATGCCGAGCTTATCCGCAAGCACTCTTCCGTTGATAAACAAGAGTTACTAGATGAACTCCGCGCTTCGGCTCGAGAGTTGGGACAATTTCTAGAGTCACTGGATCCCGGCGAGTGGGATCGCGACTAC
>JAUXJX010000256.1 GCA_030624545.1 Bacteroidota bacterium
CTGATCCAAAGATAGATTCAAGAAATAATCCGCCATTTTTGCAGGGTCGCTCATCTCTTTTCCCGAGCCAATCGCCATAAGCGTTCCCTGGCCGAACTTCCAGGTTTTTTGCACCACGACCCAGCCATCGGCTGCAAGAAGTTGGGTTGCCGAAAACATCAAAAGCGTAAAAACAATCAAAAATTGTTGACTCTTTTTCATACCTTCCTCCTTTAGATTATTTGGGTATTGTCAAAAAATTAACCACAGAGTTCACAGAGATATTTTTTAGAATCAATGAGTTAAACAACCTCGATTCTTTCTCCCCTCTGTGCTCTCTCAAATGATGAACCTTTTTATACATTCCTTTAGCCGTTCCACATTGAAATTCATCAGCAACCCCACTTTCTTACCGACTGCCCTTACTCCTTTTGTCTTTCATACTATATTGCTCTCAGCTCAAATTCGTAGAATTGCTCCGTGTTTCCTGTCCGCCGCAGGAGGATCTGTGGTTTCATTTCCTATCCTATTTTTTCATGAAACTTTTGACACTACCATTATTTATTGGAGTGTTGTTCAAGCCTAATTGCGAATTGGAGCAAATCTACAAAAAAACCAAATAATACACAAATTAATTTTTATAGGGCCAATTTGAAATTCTACATGAGCGGGGATAATCAACGAGCCGGAACGATCTCTCAATAAAGTACACGCGTGCGGATGGTGCCATCAATTCCAGTCAATTCTACCCTGAGTTCCTGCAGCAATTGCCGGGAGACTTCAGGATCGACATCAAGCACGACATAGCCGATCTGTCTTCTGGTTTCCAGATATTGTCCCAATACATTGATGTCCCTGTTTGCCACCTTCTCGTTGATTGCCTTCAGCATTCCCGGTTTGTTTTCATGGATATGGAGGATGCGGTGGGTGTGTTCGTTGGGCTGTAGATTGACGGCCGGGAAGTTCACTGCCCCTTCCGTGGCGCCGCGGTCGCTGAAGTAAACCAGCGTGTTGGCTACCTCTGCGCCGATGTTTTCCTGGGCCTCCAGGGTCGAGCCGCCGATGTGTGGCGTGAGAATTACATTTTCCTGGCCGATAAGGGGGCTGGCGAAATATTCACCGGAGGAACCCGGCTCCCTGGGAAAAACGTCGATGGCGGCACCGCGAAGACGCCCCGACTTCAATGCATCCGCCAGCGCCTCAAGGTCAACAACACCGCCCCTGCTCGCATTGATTAGACAAGCGCTGCCTTTCATCCTGCCGAGCTTTTCACCAGTCATCATCTTTCTGGTCGATTCGTCTTCCGGAACATGGAGTGTAACAACGTCGGCAATTTCAAGGAGGCTGTCGAGTGAATCAACCGATCGGGCATTACCCAGGGGAAGTTTCGTCTGGATATCGTGATAAACCACGCGCATTCCCATTGCTTCTGCCAATATGGACACTTGCGAACCGATGTGGCCATAGCCCACAATTCCCAGGGTTTTTCCCCTGACTTCATAGCTGCTACCCTTCGATTTTTTCCACTCGTGGCGGTGGGCCGCAAGGCTTTTCGGAAAAATATCACGTAGCAGCATGATCGTCAGGCCAATCACCATTTCCGCCACCGAGCGCGTGTTGGAATGGGGCGCGTTAAAAACGGGAATTCCTTTTGCCGCCGCGTCTTCCAGGGAAACCTGGTCAATGCCAATACAAAAGCAGCCAATGGCGATCAGCTTATTGACTCCCTCCAGCACCCCAGGCGATATTTGTGTGCGGGAACGAATGCCGACCATATGGGCATCACCAATTTTTTTGACGAGCGAGCGATCCGCCAGGGTCGAAGATAGGCTCTCAACGTTAGTATATCCATGTTCCCGAAAGACCTCGACCGCCCGAGGATGAATTCCTTCCAGCAAGACGATTCGGATTTTGTCTTTGCTCAGAGAAAGCGGTAAACTCACAGCCATGTCTCCAGAATTTCTTTCAGTTCATCGACGTTTCTAGCTTCCGGCGTCCCCTTTTCAATTACCGCGCGGCGTCGCACGTGCTGCGTAAAGGCGATAAAATGCTCTACCAGACCCTGTTCATAGACGGCATAATCCGTCATGCCGTCGCCCACTGCGACTCGGGGCTTTTGCCAACTTCCTGTCAATCTTCTGAGACCTTCAACTTTTGAAATACTGAATGGGTCGTTTGGGTCAACACCTGAAAACCGGCCTTCCCCATTCCAGATTAACTGCACGCCATGAATTCTATCCTTCGGAATGTCTAGTGCCGTCCCCGCAGGAAGAATCGCTTCACGCAAGGCGCCACTGACAATATGTACCGCAATGCCGCTCTTCAGCAAATCTTTGATCAACGAACCCATTCCCGGTGTCGCGTATTGCAATGCCTTCCGGCCAAACTCCGTAACATCCACCAGCGTTGGTTCGACCAACTCGAGGCGGCGACGCACGGATTCGCCGAAGCTGATCCTCCCTTCCATCCCCTGGGCAGTGATGTCCGTGATCTGTTTTTGCGATTCCGGTCGGTTGATCATCTTGAATTTAAGAATTTCTTCCAGACTTTCGCAAGAGATCAGGGTAGAATCAAAATCGAATATGACTGTGCTCATCCAATAGCCTCTAGCCTCGGACAAAATTCTAATAATTCGTATTACTTCAAACTGTCATTCCCGCGTGTGTTAGGCGGGAATCTACTTCCCTCCTAATTCTAGATTTCCGATTAAAGCGTGACGTGTGAAAACTCTCTTAACCACGGATTGACACGGATTTTCACAGATATAGAAATAAGGCCAACCCATCTCATTCAGGAGGTGGGCAGAACACAATCTTGAACAGCCTGTTTGCACGAACAAAGTAGTCCTTTTTTTACTAATTTGCAATCATGCATCAAATTGTTCTTAATGCAGAAGTACGCTATCTTCAGGAGAAACCAGTGAAACGAATCCTCGAGCCGGAATTGATGGAAGACGACGAGCAGGCCCGCGCCTATGCCGAATCCGATTTCGAAGAGCCACACGGCAATTTTATAAAGCTATTCAAAGAGATCTTCGCAGGTCGAGAAATTGGCGGGCATGTTCTGGATGTTGGCTGCGGAGCGGCAGACATCACCATACGCTTTGCCAAAGCTTATCCAGGTTGCATCGTCCACGGCATCGACGGCTCTGAGGCCATGCTGCATTACGGACGAAAAAGGCTGGCCCAGGAATACGATGTCGGGGGTCGTGTAGAACTTAGTCAGGGTATTGTGCCGGGAGCGAAACTTCCGCAGAAAAAATACGACGCGATTATCAGCAACAGCATCTTGCATCATCTCGAAAATCCCCAGGTGCTCTGGAAAACAGTCAAGCTGTACGCAGGATCAGGCGCCGCGGTCTTTATCATGGATTTGAAAAGACCGGCCACTATTGCCGAAGCACGGGAATTGGTTGAAACCTACGCGGCAGACGAGGCCGAAGTTCACAAGCGTGATTTCTATAATTCGTTTCTAGCGGCGTTTGAGGTAGAGGAAGTGCGAGTTCAGTTGGCAGAGGCAGAATTATGCAATCTTACCGTAGATGAGGCAAGTAATAGGCATTTGATCATCACTGGAAATATTTCTTGATACGAAAATTTCAAAGATAACATACGGGACCCCGAATATATCAGACTTCCAAAAACATACCTTTGTTCTCTAAATCCAATAGCTCCCCATCTCTCACAATCTCTCTCCCCCTTAAAAATGTCCGCTCCAGATACCCTTTCACCCCCCACCCTTCATACGGCGACCAATCCGTATTACTATGCAAATCTTCTGCGCTGAGTGTGACTTCCTTTTCAGGATCAAAAATCACCACATCGGCATCGGCGCCTTCCTCAATACGGCCTTTGCGCGGATAAAGACCGAAGATCTTCGCCGGATTTTCGCACAAGACTTCTACCATTTTGCTAAGAGTTATGCGATTATTTCGGACGCCCTCGCTGTAAATCAGGGACAGTAATGTTTCCACTCCTGGAAGTCCATTGGGCGTCGTATGGAATTTCCTTCCCCCGCTCTCCTTCTGCTCTCGAGTAAATGGACAGTGATCGGTTCCCACCGTACTGATCCATCCATTGCTAAGTCCCTGCCAAAGAAAATCACAATCTTCCTGCTTGCGAAAAGGCGGACTGGCGATATAACAGTGGCCCTCGGGTTCATCATAAATCCGGTCGCTGAAAAGCAGATATTGCGGGCAGGTTTCGGCGATAATAGGGAGTCCCCCGTCTTGAGCCGCATGAATAAGCTCCAGGGCTCTCCCGGAGGTGAGATGGACAATATACAAAGTTACTCCCGTAGCTTCAGCCAGTCTAATCGCCCGCTGCACCGCATCGATCTCCGTTTCGACTGGGCGACTGATTGGATGATAATGTGCGGAAACCGTTGC
>JAUXJX010000276.1 GCA_030624545.1 Bacteroidota bacterium
CTGGGCAGCCACGGTGATCGGCTTGTTCAATTCTACGATCTGTTGCCTCAACTCCACCTTGGCTAACCCGGCATTTTCATTTGTGGCATCACTCAAATCTATAAGGAAAGAACGAATATTGGATTCTTTAGAGGAAATCTCATTCAGCTTGTCGGGCTGCCAGGAACTTCGCTGAAAATCCGATATAATATACATCTCCTTGTTGGGCAAGATGGATTTCTCCAGGTGCGAATACGCTTGATTCACCGTCTGTACCATATCACCATATTGTATGCTGGGTTGTGAATTGTTCAGCAGATTCAATAGTCCATCAATCGTTTCGAAGGTCTGAAAGGCAGAAAGCTCTCCCAAGACACAGGGTACAAACAGGCTGATCTGATCACCGGCTTTCAATTGCCGCAAAATCTTCTCTGCGGATTTTAAAGCCTGGTTATGTCGAACTCCTCGATTCCCCTCCCAGCGCATACTCATCGAATTGTCCAAAACAATAGCCGCCGCCGTCCGAACGTTTGTCTTTCCAAGCAGCGCCAAATTGGAGTGCATTGTGGGTCTGGCAAACGCCAGGACCAGCATGCCTATGACCAAAGCGCGCAGAAGAAGAAGGATGATCTGCCGCAGCTTTAACCGGCGCATCTTTTTCTTCTGCAGCTCTCGCAAAAAATAGAGTGTGCTGAAGGGGATGCGCTTGGCTTTGCGCCGATTTAGCAGATGGATGATGAAGGGCAAGCTCACTGCAAATAACCCGTAAAGAAAAAAACTCTGCAAGAAAGACATTTAAGATTTCGCGACTGAAAGAATACGGGTTATATGTCTGTAACACCCGGGGATTGAAAATATGTATCTAAGCATCATGCGCCCCGGTGTTGGCGAAAAATGCGCGTTCTATCAAAGCACACATGCAATGCCCCATCGCGATGTGCGCTTCCTGAATTCGTTGGGTATTATGAGACGGCACAACCAAAGAATAATCTGCCAGCTTAGTAATTAGTCCGCCTTCCCTTCCGGAAAAAGCTACTGTCATAATGTTCATTGAACTAGCCGTTCGAATCGCCTGAAGTACATTCTCGGAATTGCCGCTGGTGCTGATACCAATCAAAACATCTCCTGGTTTACCCAAAGCTTCAAGTTGGCGAGAAAAAATAGAATCAAAGCCAAAATCATTTGAATGAGCCGTAATTAGTGATGTGTTTGTAGTAAGGGCAATTGCTGAAATCGCCGGCCGATCCATCTCCAACCGGCTGACCAGTTCAGTGGCAAGATGCTGAGCGTCAGCAGCGCTGCCGCCATTGCCACACAAGAGCACTTTCCCGCCATTTCGCAACGATTCAATTATCAGCGAAGTGACATCAGCCAATACCTGGGAAAGCGCACTGGCTACATTTAATTTTACTTCAGCGCTCTCGTTCAGTTCAGATTGAATGAAATCTGACAGCGACTGATCTATGGCTCTCTCAGAAATCTGAGTTTTCTTTTCAGCGCTTTCCATCTTGTTGGTCTAACCTCGTCTTCTTCAAAGGGGATCGGCTCCTCCCTAATCAACTCTTCACCTCGAATTGCCCGCTTTGGATTATCCTCCATCAGGGTCTTTACCAGTGGTTCGCCATACTTAATTACCATACTTTGGTAGACTTTCCTCAATGAAATTGAGCGAGAGTTGGTGTCGTGCCCGTCTGAAGCAATGAAATGGACAAGTTTATGCTCAATTAATTCATGTGCGCATTTTTTTGCAGAATCACCGAAGACGCCCAGCAGGCTTCCGGCGTTTAGCTGCAAGGCCGCGCCCATCTGGACGAATTTGTAAGCATAGCTTGGGTTTTTCATGATGGGAAGGACCCGTTCCGGATGGGCAATAATCGGTTTGTACCCCTCCATTAGCCAATCAAACAGTATCTTCGGCACAAATTCCGGAATCTGTCTCATGCCAAATTCAACCAGCGCATATTTTTTGTTGTTGTTAAAGGTTGAAAAGACACGATCGAGTTTGGTTTCGGGGTGAACATATATTTCCCCACCCAAATAGATTTCCAGGCTTCGCCCATCTTTCCTAATGACTTGCTTTACCAGTTCGAATTTTTCCAGAATTTCATCTTCTCTTTCATGGTCAGAAGGATTCAGAATATGGGAGGTGAGAACGACCTCCGTGGTTCCGTCCTTCTCCGCCAGGGCAAGCATTTTGCGGGTCTCATCCAGATCCTTGGGCCCATCATCAAATTCCGGTAAAAGATGTGTGTGAATATCGATCATCTTCAGTTTTTTCTAATGCCGGACAAGTTGTCCCGGCCCATCAACTGCCATGAATCATATCCGAGAATAATTGTACTTCGGATTGGCGGAAGTCTTTCTCCAGCGCGTTGCCAATAACAATAAACTTTGCTCCTGCTTCAACTTTTTCCCTTGCCTCTTGTGGATTGCGAATTCCACCTCCGACGATTAGCGGCACGTTCACATGCTCTGTGATATTCCTGATCATATCGTTTGGCGGCGAATACTTGGCGCCGCTGCCCGCCTCGAGGTAGACGAACTTCATACCAAGATATTCTGCCGCAAGTGCATGGGCCACTGCGATTTCGCTTTTGTCCCGGGGTATTGGGCGAGAACCTGAGAGAAATTCCACGGTTGTGGTATTCCCGGATTCCACGTGCATGTAGCCTGTAGAAATTGTCTCGAGCTCTAGAGAATGAATGATCGGAGCCGCCAGAACCTGTTCACCAATAAGAAAATTTGGATTTCTGCTGCTGATAAAAGTCAGAAACAATATTGCATCCGCTTCGGCGGATATTTGCCGTGAACTTCCGGGAAAAATAATTACAGGCAGGTTAGTTTCTTGTTTAACTATTCGGATGAATTCATCAAAGCGGTTGCTGAAAAGCAAGCTGCCCCCAACAAGGATGCCATCGCTTCCGCCTTTCTCTATCTGATGAATCGTTGTCGGGATTGTCTCGACTGAAGTTTTGTCCGGATCAATCAAAAAGATAAAACCGGCTCGCCGATCCTGAAGAAGGGAAAGAAGACGCTGATAGGTTTTTCCCAACCGGTCCTCGCTATTTTTTGATCAAATTCTTAATAACGTTTGCGGAGTTTGCGATTGCACTATCAAGCCTGGAAGCGTCCTTTCCTCCCGCTTGCGCCATGTGCGGCCTGCCTCCACCGCCTCCCCCGATCTGTGGGGCAAGCTCCTTTACGATATCCCCCGCTCGGAGGCTGCGAGTCTTTATAAGATCATCAGTCACAACACAAAGCAGGAAGGGTTTGTCGTTGATAATCGCACCGAGTACGCCAACACCACTCTCCAGTTTAGATCGAACAAAGTCGCCCAATTTCTTTATTCCTTCTACGGAATCAGCCTGCACCCGCGTTGCGACCAGTTTGAAGCCATTGGAGCTATCCGGAGAAGCCAAAAGCGGTTCCAATTCCTGCGCGGTCGATTTCAGTCGCAAATCATCCAATTCTTTTTGCAAACGCTTGCGCTCGTCCACCAGTTGCTCGAGGCGGGACACCAAATCGTCTTCTGCTGCCCCGGATATTTCTTTCAGTTCCGACAACAAGGCTTTTTCCTTACGCAGAAGTTGATCGGAACTCTCGCCCGTAACGGCTTCGATTCGACGCACGCCGGCCGCAACGCCGCCCTCGCTGGTAACGCGAAAATATCCGATCTCACCCGTTGAATTGAGATGAGTGCCGCCACAGAGCTCCATGCTGAAATCATCAATTTGGACTGCTCTCACCACGTCACCATATTTCTCGCCAAATAGGGCGACCGCTCCCCGCTTCTTCGCCTCATCAAAGGCAAGGTGATGAATCTCTACCTGGTGATTGCGTCTGACCTGCTCATTAACAATTTCTTCAATTCGATCCAGCCTGTCGGGCGAAATCGGTTCGAAATGTGTGAAATCAAATCGAAGCCGATCCGGCGCCACCAGTGAGCCTGCCTGATTCACGTGCTCACCCAAGACCATTTTGAGAGACTTATGCAACAGGTGTGTAGCCGTATGGTTTCTTGCAGCTGATTTTCTCAGGGAAGAATCCACAGTTGCAATCAATTCTTTGCCAACGACCGAGGGGATTTTCCCTTTGATTGCTTCACCAAAATGAACAATTCGCTTTCCGGACTTGACAGCGTCAACAACCTTTAGCTCAAAGGCCCCCCCTTTATCACGAATAATGCCGTGATCGCCTA